>JAJRWW010000257.1 GCA_024276595.1 Myxococcota bacterium | reverse complement strand
CCCTTGATGCGGTGGAAGGTGCCATTTTTTGAGCCGAGGTCAGTGAGGGTGAAGCTGCCCTCGGGGGTCTGGGCGAGCTCGGCGTGGGAGCCGGAGATGAAGTGATCGTCGGGGAAGTTGAGGTCGTTGCCCTCCCTGCCGATCCTGACGGCAGACTTGCCCGAGGTGAAGAGCGCTCCCTCGGCTCCGCCGTGCAGAAGCTGCACGACGACGAAGTTGGTGGGCACGCGCGGGCTGGCGTAGAAATAGGTGCCGTCGTCGTCGTGCACGGGCACCTCGGCGAGCTGTGACTGCTCCACCCTCAAGAGCTGCTCTCCCACGAGGAAGGTGTCGCCAGAGCTGAGGGGCACTGGCGCGCGCGCTCTCAAGAAGACGCCGTTGGTGCTGTCGAGGTCTTGCACCACGAGCTGGTTGTCTCGGTACAAGAAGTTGGCGTGGCGAGGCGACAGGAGCGGATCCAGCTCGTTGAACTGGATGGGCCCCTCGCTGCGGCCAGCGATGTGCTCGGTGGACTGCAGGTAGTAGGTCATGCCGTCCATGCCCTGACCCTTGATGAGAATCAGCTTCGCTCGCCCAGGGGTCTGCATGGCGCCAAAGAACATGGTCTTGGCCGCTCCCCCGCCCGGGTCGGCCACCTCGGCGGCGGCCGGGCTGCCGCCCACTGGAGCTCCACAGGACCCGCAAAACTTGTTGCCCGCCGGCACGTCGGCACCGCAGCTAGTACAGGCTATCACGTTCATGCTCGACTCCTGAGCCGGGGGGCTCGGCGTGGACGAAGCCTCCCCCGCCGCCTCGGACAGCTTTGCGCCGCAGACCACGCACGCGGGCGCGTCCAGACTGTTGAAGGCTTCACACTGCTCGCAAATGTACCCAACTTCCATCGGCCCAGATGATAGAGCAACAGTGGGAAATGTCAAGGAATAGGGGGCCCTGTGCTTTCGCCCATGGTCCTGGCGCCAGGGGCGGAGCCACCCCAACCCAACGGGCCGTCTTGCGCTGGGCAGCGGCTGGAGTCTAAGATGCTGGTGCCATGTTTTTGTTGCTCGTGGTCACCTTCCTGAGCGGGCCAGGTGCCCGTGGTCCGGCCCCAAGCGCCTCGCGGCCCTTGCCGGCGCCCTGTGGGGCTGTCGCGGCGGGCCTCTCCTCTGGCGTCCAGTGTCGCTGGGAGTGCGTCTGCTTCCGCGCCAACGGCTACCGCTGCCTGCGCTACTACAGGGAGCGGTGTCGGGGGCGCGCCTGCTGGCAGTGCCAGAGATCCATTACGCAAAGAGCTCGCGAGAGCTGCTCCATCGGCAGCCGCGTGAAGCGCTGCTGGTGCAAGTTCAGTACGCTCTCATTGGCGCTGGCGCCCCCTTCGGGGATGGGCCCGGCGGCGCCCCTACTTCTTCGCCAGTAGAGCGTCGATCTCGCTCGCCATGGTGTCGGTGGGGGTGAGGCCTCGCCAGACCTTGCGCACCTTTCCGCGCCTGTCGATGAGCACCACCGTGGGCAGCACGCGCACCGTGTACTTGTCGCTGATCCCGGCGTTGTCCAGCAGCACCGGGAAGCGCAGGCCCAGCTCCGCCGCCGCGGCCCTGGCCCGGAGGCTGGCTCGCCGGGTGGCGCTCACGTGGATCGCCAGCACCGTGACCGGGCGGCCTCGGAAACGCCGATGGATCTGCTTCAGGTGGCCCAGGGCCTTCCAGCAGGGGGCACAGGTGACGGACCAGAAGTCCATGAGCACCACCTGACCCCGGAGGTCTGCCAGGCGTACACGACCTCCGGAGATGGTGGGGAGGTCGAAGGTGGGGGCGCTGGCGCCGGGGCCCACAGACCGCAGGGAGTCGCAGTTGCGGAAGATCCAGACGAGGTTGGCCACCAGGAGCACCACCACCAGCCCCAGCAGGACCAGGCCGGAGGGGCGGGCGCGGGGGGGCAACCCCTGGAGCTGGTCAGTCATCTTCACCTCTTCCCAAAAGAGTGACCATGACCAGGACCGCGATCCCTGCGGACCAGAGCAGGCCGACTATCCAGTCCGGCGATTGCAAGATCTGTGCGGGGAGCAGCACTGGCCTGGCCGGGGGGCGACCCAGCAGCAGGCGGATGAAGTGGCCCGCCAGCCTGGTCAGCAGCAGGGGAATCCAGCAGGCAGCGGCCAGGGCCAGCCCGCGGTCCAGGCTGATCCCCCGCAGGAGGCGCGCCGGCAGCAGCACCACGGCTCCTGCCACGGCCATGACCACCAGGTCTGGTCCCACCCTGAGCTGGAGGACCCTGGCCAGCTCGAAGAGCCCCTCCCGCAGGCCCAGGTCCCAGCCAATGAGCAGGGCCTGCGCCAGGTCGGGGGTGTAGGCGGCGATGCTGCCCAGCGCCAGGAGCGCCAGCGCGTCTCGGAGGGTGTTCCAGCGCCCCTCGGTGGCGTTGCGCAGGGCCTCCCTGGGGGCCACGGCCAGGCCGGCGACAGCCACGAAGAGGCGGGGTGCTGGAATTGCTCGCATGGGCTGCCCGGCTCAGCCCTTCTTCTTGAGCATGTTCTTGGCTGCGTTTCGCAGGGCGCTGGGGATGTCTCTGGAGCGCGCGAGGTTGCGCAGGTCCACCAGGCGCATGTGGGGCAGCAGGCGCATGGCTGTGGGCAGGGGACACTTGGGGTTGGCCACGAGCGCCACCTTCACCTGGTGCAGCTTCAGCCACTCCCTGTTGCTGGCGATGTGGCGGATCACGTCGTCGTTCACCGAGCGGCTCTGGCTCACCCGGATGACCTCTGTCTCCTTCACCAGGGGAGACTTGATCGCCGCCATGGCGATCACCCGGTTGGGGTCGCGCAGCAGCAGGGCTCGCTGGTAGCCGCTGCCAATGTGGGCCAGCCGGATCTTCTGTGAGACGGTCAGCCCCAGCAGGCTCTTCTGCCTGGAGAGAGCCTTGTCGCTCTCCAGAGACGCGTCGTCAGGGAGATCTCCCTCCTCGGAAAGATCACCACCGTGGGCCTCGCCGAAGGTGGCGTCCGCCTGGGCGTCGGCGAGCGCCTGGTCCATGGGGTCGCTGTAGCGCTGCTCCTGGCCAAGCCCCTGGGCTATCTCCTTGTAGGCGGGGATGTCCACCTCCACCTGGTTGCGGATGGCCAGCTCCACGCACCTGTTGGCAGTGGACATGCGCGTCGCGGGGTTGAGATAGAGGGCCTTTATTATTGCGGGGCTGCGCAGGAGACGCTGCTCGTTCCTGGCGATGATCTCCAGGAGGCCGTCGTCTCTGAGGGAGCCGGCGAGATCCACCATGGTCTCGTCAGCGGTGGCGCGGTTTAGCAGGATGTGCTGAAGCTTGTCTGGTCTGGACCTGAGAAGCTCGGCGAACAGGTCCAGGACGCGAGGATCCAGCTCCGCCTGCAGGGCGCCGTCCAGGATGGGCTCTGGCAGCTACGCCGCGGACTGGCGCGCGGCAGCCACGATCTTCTGGTTCTCGTGGCACGACGCCTGGTACAGCCCGGTGGCCAGAGCCTGGGCGTCCAGACCGGGCGCCATGCCGCGGGCCAGCAGCAGGACCTTCCCAGCCTTCACCCCTTCGGCGAAGAAGGGGTGAAGGGGCTCGGGCAGCTCGCCCTGGGCGAGCGGCGTGCGCTCGAGGGGCATTGAATCTCCTGGACCGCCAGGCTTGGCGGCGGCTCTTGGCCTACTCCTCGTCCTCCTCCACCTGGGAGGCGGCGATGATCTTCTCGGCCAGGTTGGCCGGCACCTCCTCGTAGTGGTCGAAGTACAGGGTGAAGCTGCCCCGGCCGGAGGTCATGGACTCCAGGTCTGCAGAGTAGCGCAGGATCTCCGCCAGCGGGGCCTGGGCCTTGACGGTCACAGTGTGCCCCTTGGACTCGGAGCCCAGGGGACGGCCGCGCTTGGAGGTGATGTCTCCCATGATGTCGCCCATGCAGTCCTCGGGCACTGTGATGTCCATGGAGTAGATGGGCTCGAGCAGCACCGGGCTGGCGTTCTTCACCGCGGCCTGGAACCCCTTTGAGCCGGCGAGCTGGAAGGCAAAGTCCGAGGAGTCCACGTCGTGGTACTTGCCGTCTACCAGGTTCACCTCGATGTTCATCACCGGGTAACCGGCGATGACCCCCTTCCTCATGCGGTCCCGGATGCCCTTCTCCACCGAGGGGATCCACTGCCTGGGGATGGAGCCGCCGAAGATGGAGTTCTTGAAATGAAACTTGCCTCCGTACTCCAGCTCCACGATGTCCTCCCCCTCGGCGCTGTCGTCCAGGGGCTTCATCTCTATGTAGCACACGCCGAACTGTCCGCGTCCACCGGTCTGTTTCTTGTGCTTGCCCTCGGTGCGCCCCACGGCCTTGCGGATGGTCTCCCTGTAGGGGATCCGCGGGAGGG
>JAJRWW010000256.1 GCA_024276595.1 Myxococcota bacterium | reverse complement strand
GCCATGGCAGCGGGGGCCATGGCCGGCGCCATGGCAGCGGGGGCCATGGCCGGCGCCATGGCAGCGGGGTCTGTGGCCGGCGCCATGGCAGCGGGGTCTGTGGCCGGCGCCATGGCAGCGGGGTCTGTGGCCGGCGCCATGGCAGCGGGGTCTGTGGCCGGCGCCGCTGGCGGCGGGGTCATGGCAGCGCCAGGCGCGTCCTTGCCAGAGGGTGAGCCGGGGGCGGTCTCACGCGGAGGAGGCGTGGGCCTCTTTCTGGCCTTGTCCTTGAAGAGCAGGTCCGAGGCCTTGGGCTTTTTTGAGAGCTTCTTCAGGCCGCTAGAGTCGCCCTGGGAGGCCTTCCAGGCCAGCGAGATGGAGGTGAGCATGAAGGTCACCGCCACCACCCAGGTGAGCTTGGACAGGACCGTCGAAGCGCCCCGGCCGCCGAAGACGCTCGAGCTGGTGCCGCCTCCAAAGGCGGCCCCCATGCCGCCACCCTTCCCCGCCTGCAACAGCACGGTGATGATGAGCACGAAGCAGACGAGGATGTGAACTACCTTGATTATTCCGAAGATCCACATGGGTCCTCCAAACCGACCCGGGCGGCGGTGGAGCCCGCCGTCGCGATTTTCCAATTTCGAGCTAGCGTAGGTCTTTTACACCGCGGCCTCGATGATGGCCACGAAATCTTCGGCCTTCAGCGCAGCGCCGCCCACGAGGGCGCCGTCGATATCCGGCTGATCCAGCAGCGCGGCCGCGTTTGAGGGCTTGACGCTGCCGCCATACTGGATCCGAGCTCGCTCGGCCTCGTCACCGGCCAGCTCTCGAAGGAGCGCGCGGATGTCCGCGTGCACCTGCTGGGCCTGGTCCGTGGTGGCGGTGAGGCCAGTGCCGATGGCCCAGACGGGCTCGTAGGCCAGCACCAGCGAGCCGATCTGCTCAGGAGCGAGGCCCTTCAGCCCGCCCTTGACCTGGGCAGAGACCACCTTCATGGTGTCGCCCGCCTTGCGCTGATCAATGGTCTCCCCGACACAGACGATGGGCAGCAGGCCAGCATCCAGCACCGCCTTGACCTTCAGGTTGACTCCCTCGTCGGTCTCCCCGAAAAGCTGGCGCCGCTCCGAGTGCCCGACGATGACGAACTTGCAGCCCACGTCAGCGAGGAGGGGCGGCGAGATCTCGCCGGTGAAGGCCCCGGCGTCCTGGTGGTAGCAGTTCTGAGCACCCAGCAGCACGGGTGTGCCCCCGAGAGCCCCGGCAACGGAATGCAGGGCGGTGGCCACGGGGGCCACACCCACGTCCACGCCCTCCGCGGCGCCAGCGGCCACTGCCCTGGCCAGAGCCACCGCCTCGGAGAGGGTCTTGTTCAGCTTCCAGTTGCCACAAATGAAGGGGACACGACTCATGTGCTTGTTCCTTGGCCGGATGGGCCGCTACTTGCGGAGGGCCGCCACGCCGGGCAGGACCTTGCCCTGTACCAGCTCCAGGGAGGCTCCGCCGCCTGTGGAGATGTGGGAGATCTGGTCTGCCACGCCCGCCTGGTTCACGGCGGAGACCGAGTCTCCGCCGCCCACCACGGAGATGGCGTCGCTCTCTGCTACCGCCCTGGCCAGGGCAAAGGTACCCTCTGCAAAGGCGGGGTTTTCGAAAAGCCCCATGGGGCCATTCCAGAAGATGGTCCTTGCCGCCCGCGCCGCCTCCGCGAAGGCCGCCCCGGTGCTGGGGCCCACGTCCAGGATCATGTCACCTTCGCTCACGTCATCGACGGAGACCACGCGGCCGGAGGTGGCGTCCAGGCCGTCGGCCACCAGAAGATCCGTGGGCAGGTGAACGGTCACCTCGCGGGCCCTTGCCCCGCTGAGAATGTCCGAGGCCAGGTCCTTCTTTCCGGCCTCCACGAGGGATCTGCCCACCGGATGCCCCTGGGCCAACAGGAAGGTGTTGGCCATGGCGCCGCCGATGCACAGCTCGTCCACCCGGTCGAGGAGGCTGCGCAGCACCTGGATCTTGTCCGAGACCTTGGCGCCCCCCAGCAGGGCCACGAGGGGTCTTTGGGGAGACTCCAGCAGCTTGGCGAAGACCTCCAGCTCTCGCAGCAGCAGGAGCCCGGCCGCCCTGTCCGGCACGAGGGCTGGCACCCCGGCGGTGGAGGCGTGGGCCCGGTGGGCTGTCCCGAAGGCATCATTTACGTAGACGTCGCACAGTGCGGCCAGCTCCCTGGCGAGCTGCGGGTCGTTCTTTTTCTCGCCCGGGTGGAACCTCAGGTTCTCCAACAGCAGCACATCTCCGTCGCGCAGGGCAGCCACCCTGTTGGTGGCGCCGTCACCCACCACCTCGTCCACCAGGGTCACCGGCTTGCCCAGCAGCTCGGCCAGGCGTGAGCCGACCGGTCGGAGGCTCAGCTTGGGGTCGGGCTCTCCCTTGGGGCGGCCCAGGTGCGAGGCCAGGACGAGCCTGGCGCCGTGCTCGATGCAGTAGGTGATTGTGGGGAGGGCCTTGCGAATCCTGGTGTCGTCGGCCACCTCCCCCTCCGGATCGAGGGGCACGTTGAAGTCCACCCGCACGAGCACGCGCTTCCCGGCCAGGTCCAGGTCCGCGAGGGAGGTGATGTCGTCGGTGAGTGCCATGGGTTCCTCGCAGACGCTCTCAGAGCTTGCCGGCCACGTAGCTCGCCAGGTCCACCAGCCTCGCCGAGTAGCCCATCTCGTTGTCGTACCACGAGAGCACCTTGACCAGGTTGCCCTTGACCATGGTGCTGGACAGGTCGGCGGTGGAGGAGGCGGTGACGCCGTTGAAGTCGATGGAGACCAGGGGCTCGTCGGTTGTGGCCAGGTAGCCCTTGAGGGGCCCATCTGCGGCGGAGCGCAGCAGGGCGTTGACCGCCTCCGCGTCGGCAGGGGCCCTGTCCACGTAGGCCACCAGGTCCACGAGGGAGACGTTCGGAGTGGGCACCCGGATGGCCATGCCGTCGATCTTGCCATCCAGCTCGGGGATAACCAGCGAGATGGCCCTGGCAGCGCCCGTTGTCGTGGGGATGATCGACACGGCGCCAGCCCGGGCTCGTCTCAGGTCCTTGTGGGGAGCGTCCAGGATGTTCTGGCCGTTGGTATAGCTGTGGATGGTCGTCATGACTGCCGAGCTGATACCCAGCTCCTCGTGGATGACCTTGGCGACGGGGGCCAGGCAGTTGGTGGTGCAGGAGGCGTTCGAGATCACGTGGTGGTTGGCGGGGTCGTAGGTCTCGTTGTTGACGCCCATGACAAAGGTGCCGTCGGGGCCCTTGGCCGGAGCGGAGATGAGCACCTTCTTGGCGCCCGCCTCCAGGTGCAGGGAGGCCTTTGCCCGGTCCCGAAAGAGCCCTGTGCACTCGAGGACCACCTCCACGCCCAGCTTGCCCCAGGGGAGCTTGGCGGGATCCCGCTCGGCCGTGATCTCGATGGTCTTGCCGGCCACAACCAGGTTGCCCCCCTCCTCGTGGGCGTCGGGGAAGCGGCCGTGCACCGAGTCGTACCGCAGCATGTGCACGAGATCCTTGGGGTTCATCAGGTCGTTTACGGCCACCAGCTCCAGGTCCGGGTGGTCGTGGAGCAGCCGTACCACGCAGCGGCCAATGCGTCCGAATCCATTGATGGCGATCTTGGTCATAACACCAGTCCTCCTGGGGTTCTTTGAGCGAGGGGCGCCGCGGGCGCCGTTTCACGGAAGCTGGAAGATAGTCACTGGCAGCGCAAAGGTCAATAGTAACCCAGGGCTCGGAGGTCCGGGAGATCGGGGGCCGGCCCTCTCATCTGGTCTCCTTGGTGACTCCAAGGATCTCCAGGGCTGCGTCGAGCACCCTGTGGGCCACCTCGTCCTTGCTGGCGAGGGGGAGGTGCTCGGGCTCCTTGTTGGGGCGAAGCAGCACCACCCGGTTGGTCTCCACGTGGAAGCCGGCGTCGGGCGTGGCCACGTCGTTGGCGACCACCATGTCGCAGCCCTTTTCGTCCAGCTTGCGCCTGGCCTCGTGCACCGGGTCGCCGGTCTCGGCGGCGAAGCCCACGAGCAGGGGCCTGGAGCCTCTCCTGCGCCGGGAGAGCTCTGCCAGGATGTCGGTGGTGCGCTCCAGCTCCAGGCTCATGGCTGCTGCGGCGTCTGCCTTCTTCAGCTTCTGCGGGGCCACCCGCGCCGGGCGCCAGTCGGCCACGGCCGCGGCCTTGATGACCATGTCCATGTCCGCTGAAGCGTCCAGCACGGCCTCGGCCATCTGGGAGGCGGTCTGCACCCGCACGAGGTGCACACCCGTAGGGGGCACCAGGTGGACCGGGCCGGTCACGAGCGTGACCTCGGCGCCACGTCCAGCGGCGGCCCTGGCCAGGGCAAAGCCCATCCTGCCGGAGGACCTGTTGGAGAGGAAGCGGACCGGGTCCAGGGGCTCTGCGGTGGGGCCGGCCGTGACCAGGATGCGTCTGCCTGCCAGGTCCTTTGGGAGTAGAGCCCCCAGGGCGGCGTCCACAATGGCCGGTGGCTCGGCCATGCGCCCGGTGCCCTGGGTCCTGCACGCCAGGTCCCCCTCGTCAGGGCCCACCAGGCCAACCCCGCGCTGCACGAGGAGGGTCAGGTTGTCCTGGGTGGCCGGGTTGTTCCACATGTTCACATTCATCCCCGGTGCCAGGAGCAGGGGCGCTGTGGTGGCCAGCAGGGTGGCCCCCAGCAGGTCGTCCGCCAGGCCTGCCGCCAGCCGGGCCAGGAAGCTGGCCGTGGCCGGGGCCACCACCACCAGCTCCGCCAGCTCCGCCAGGCGAATATGCTCAATTGCACCGGGCTCCGCCCCGGTGAACATGTCCGTGGCCACAGGGTTCCCCGAGAGGGCCTCGAAGGTGACAGGTCCCACGAACCTCTGGGCCGCCCGAGTCATGATCACGTGGACGTCTGCACCGGCGCTGACAAATGCCCTGCACAGGTGAGCGGACTTGTAGGCGGCGATGCCGCCGGTGATGCCCAGGAGCACGCGCCGGGACGCAAGGGTGTACCGCTTCTCCATGGGCCCACCGTACGGGGGCTCCCGGGGCCGCGCAAGCCTTTTTGCGCCTGGCTGGCCCGTGCGCTAGGCTGGTAGAACATGACCTCCCGACCTGTTTTCACTGCCGCATCCTTGGCAGCGGCGCTGGCGCTACTGGGTGCCGGTCCCGCTCCGGGCGCTGGACGTGGAGAGCCTACGCGGCGGGGGGCGAGCCCGAGGGGCAACGCCCCGGCGGTGGCCAGAAGGCTGGTCAGGCGCTCGCCCAGGCGCCGGCCCAAGAGGGGGTCGGCGGCGTGGAAGAGAGCCCACCCTGCGCGGGCGGTGAGGGCTCGGATGGCGCGAGTGGGGCAGGGGGCGGCACCGGTGATAAACTTCCTCAACCTCCACACGGGTGAGCGCCTCCCGGTGGTTGGCGGGCGGCTGCCCCCTCGCCGCCTCACCAACCGGTTTCTTCGATGTCGCTGGACCGGTCACCAGACTGCCATGGCCCCCCAGCTCATGCGCTGGGTCCTGGAGGCAGCGCGTCACTTCGGCGCAAAGGAGGTGCAGGTGATCTCTGCCTTTCGGCACCCCAAGTTCAACGAGATGCTGCGCAAGAAGGGGCGACAGGTGGCTCGGCGCAGCAACCACCGTCTGGGCAGGGCGCTCGACTTTCGCCTGGTGGGCGTGTCGGTCGACCGGCTGGTTGCCTACTTGAAGGGGCGCAAGCTGGGTGGAGTAGGGCGCTACCCAACCTCTGGCTTCGTGCACCTGGACACGGGGCGCTTCCGTACCTGGGGCGGCCGATAGCGGCCACGCTCTGCTCGCAGAAAGACGGTGTGACCCAACCCCCAGGGTATCGACCATGCAGGGGCCCTCCACCCGCTGCGCGAGCTTTCCCTGGGGCCACCACACTCCGCAGGAAAATGGCGCCTTGACATTGGGGCTTTGTGCGGTTGAAGTAACTGGTCCCGGCGGCGAGCGCTCCCACCGGGGCCCGCTGACGACTTCCACGGAGCTTCGCGGTGTACCTGACGAGCTTGATGCACAGGGGTGAGCTGTTCGACATCGCCCTTCGGTGGTTCAATGACGACCTGCAGCCCGAGGACGGGCAGCGGCTCTCGGAGATCTTCCTGTACGAGTCCATGGTCTCCTGCCCCACCGTGCAGGCCCACATGCAGCGCTTCTTTCAGCGCCTCTATGGGGTGGGGCTCGCCGTGGAGAGGGTGCATCAGAAGCAGGATCTGCGGCGGGCCCTCATCGAGTGCATCCCCCAGCGGAGCTCCCGAGTCAACTTCCTCGTATCCTCGTTTCAGGAGAACCCGGAGGACTTCTTTCCCCGTCTTCCCGTGGATGCGGTGTTGCTCTTTGCGCCCGGGCGGCAGCTCGTCTCAGTCAGCCGCATCAAGCGTCCGGCCCGCGTGGCAGAGAAGGCCGCCTATCGCATGGCTGACGCCCTGGCGGACCTGATCCGCGGTGAGGCCGAGCTCTACGCCTCTGACCGGGCACTCGCCATGGGGGTTGACCTGAAGGAGATGATCTCCACCCAGGAGCAGATGCGCTCGGACTTCATGGCCGCCGAGCGGCGCGTGGCGGAGGGCTTCAGAAACGGCGAGATCTACCTGGATCGCAAGGACCTGACCATCAACGACATCATCGGCTTCAAGATAATCGGCGATCCCGAGCAGCTCCACTGGGCCGAGCAGATGCTGGCCCAGGAGCCCCACGTGGCCATCGTGGAGCGGGAGGTGCACCGGGGCCACTACAACGCCACCAACCTCCAGGTGGACGTGGAGCTGCCGCCCGTGGGAGAGCTCGTGGACGTGGCCCGGGCCATGGACTGGAGCGTGGCGGTCTCCCGTGGCCTGGATCCCGTCGAGGCTCGACGCAGCTTTCCGCGGTTCGTGGAGACCGGCGCGCGCACCGTTCGCACCGAGATAATCCTCACCACCTACCCGGAGCTCATCGAGTCGGAGCTGGGGCGTTCGCTGCACGAGCTGCGGATCCTCCGGCTCCGGGAGCGGCAGTCCTACTCCGGGAGGATCGCCGAGAACGCCCGCTACCTCATCGAGTACCTGCTGGCGGTGGCCTACGCGCCCACCGTGTCCGTGCCCGAGCTGCCTGTGAAGATGTGGGGTCGCTACCTGCCAGAGACGCTCATGAACGCTGTCAAGCGGCTGCACGGGATAGAGTCCGCCGGGGTGCTCCTGAGGAGCTTCACCTTGCCGGACAGCTCTGCAGCTCTGCACGGGGGCACCTAGGTTGTCCTTTGCTCGAGGGTGGGTGCGCTCGTTGATGGAGGGAGTGGCTACGGCCCCGTCAGGCGCAGGCCCAGGCCCACCAGGAAGACGGCAGCGCAGAGAATGGTCACTATTATCGCCCAGCCGGGGACGCCCGCCACCCCCTGGCTGATCCAGGTGGACTGGAGCATGGATGAGCTGGCCTCGGAGTGGATTGCCTGGCGGGGTCGCACCGAGATGGGCTCGTTCACGGTGGGGTGCGAGCCGGTGGTGTCCACGCGGCTCACGGGAGGGATCTCTCCCTGGAGCCTGCCGGTGATCGACTCCAGCGCAGGGATCAGCTCGGCGAAGTCGGGCCGGTCATCGGGCTCCACGGCCATCATGCGCTGACAGAGGTCGGCCAGCTCCCCGTCGATGCCCGGGAGCACCGCGGCCAGGTGAGGCCGCGGGGAGTTGATATGGCGGTTGATAATCGCCATGTAGGTGTTGGGGGCCGTTGTGGAGCGAAAAGGGGGGCGGCCCGCGATGAGGTGGTACAGGGTGCAGCCAAGGGAGTAGATGTCCGCGCGAGAGTCCATCTCGTCGCCGCGGGCCTGCTCAGGGGCGATGTAGTCCGGGGTTCCCACCACGACTCCGGCGGCGGTCAGCTCCGGGTCCACGTTTATCTGCTTTGCGAGGCCGAAGTCCGTGAGCTTCACGCTGCCGTCCTCGGTGACGATGATGTTCGCGGGCTTGATGTCCCGGTGGACCAGCCCCTTGATGGCGGCGGCTCTCAGGCCGCGGATGGCCAGGAGAACCACCTGGGCCGCCTCACCAGGGGCTATTGGCCCCGACTCCTTCACCAGCCCGGAGAGATCCCGCCCCGCCAGGAACTCCATGACGAAGTAGGGGAGGCCGTCGTGCTCATCGATGCCGTAGACGTTCACCACGTGGGGGTTGGAGATCATGGCCATGGCGCGGGCCTCTCGCTCGAAGCGGGCTCGCAGCTCGGGGTTGTCGCGGTGGCCCTCTGCCAGGATCTTCACTGCCACATCTCGCCCCAGACCGGTGTCGTGCGCCAGGTAGACCTCGCCCATGGAGCCACGGCCAAGGCGCTCTGTGATGGCGTACTTGCCGATGTGGTCTCCGGCGCCGAAATCTCTGGGCCTGGGGGTCATGGGGGCCAATAGTACGGGAGCCCTGGGGAATGGGCAACCGGCTCGGTTCGATCTCTTGCCAACGGCTAATCGCCAAAAGCCAAGAGCTTCGATGCCATTTTGCGCAGGATCTGATTGGTAAGAGACTGACCGTGGGACATGGATGGGACGTCACCGAGCACAGCGACGGGACAACGAATCGATCCTGGCTCGATGGGAGGGTGGGAGCCGGAGGGAGCTACCTCTGCAGCCTGCGGATCATCCGGATGAGCCGGTTGCCCATC
>JAJRWW010000255.1 GCA_024276595.1 Myxococcota bacterium | reverse complement strand
CTCGAGGACCCTCGCAAAGAAGCCCTTCATGGCCTCCCGGTCGCCGAGCTGCCCGCCGTGAAGACGCGCCAGATCCATGAGCGCGTCGTATCGAGAGAAGTCGTCCGCTGCGCTCTCCACGCGGCCATGGAAAAAGGCCACCAGCTCATCCCAGCGCTCCTCCCGGCGGTAGAGCCGCTCCAGGTGGAAGGCGGACTTGTTGTTGGTGGGATCCACCTCCAGGCTCTTTTTCAGGTACCTCTCCACCTCGGGGCTGCCGGGGCTGTTCTTCTGGTAGATCTCGGCGATGCTGCGGTAGAGGCTGGTGGTCAACGCGTCGTCCGTGGAGGCATCTGCCTCGTCCCGGTACTTCTGGACGATCTTCTCCCAGTTCTCCCGCACCAGGCTGATGTGGGACATGCGCTCCTCGGCGCCGCTGTCACCGGGCCGCAGCTCCAGCAAGCGCTGGTAGCACTCCACCGCCTTCTCCTCGTCCAGCAGATCCTCCTCCAGCAAGCGCCCCTTGCGGTAGAGCAGATCCGCGCGCTCCTGGTCGGTGGTGGCAAAGCGCTCCACCAGCTCCAGCAGCGCCAGACCCGCCTCGGCCTCTCCCGAGGCGATGAGGCGCTCGGCAGAGCTGTCTAAGAGCTTGGCGACGTCTTCATCCCCCTCGATGCTCTCGACGAGCTGCTCTAGCTTCGCGAGAAGCTCCGCGTTCACCGGCTCCGCTTCCAGACGTTCGAGATAGCCTTGGATTCTGTCCTTCATCTGACCTGCTCAAGTGTTGGTGGACTGTTTCGAGTGATCCTGGCCCATGCCAGCGTCGATCTCCTGCGTCATCCCGCCGCCGAGTTCCTGGAAATAGCCTTGACCCTAGCCGTTATTCCTTAATAGCAAGCCAGTATATTAGCCCAGCGGAGCGGGGCCTGGCAACGAAAATACCCGCTTATTTTGCTTAGTTATTTCCGTGTCTTTCAAGGATGACCGGGAATGGTCGAGGGAGCCGGCACCAGGGCGGCCGACGCGGGGGAGGGGCGGGGAATCTCAGGCCATTTTCAGCACCCGCTCCAGCCGCTCCAGCGCCCAGCTCACCTCCTCGCGGGTGATCACGAGGGGCGGCGCGATGCGGATCACGTTCTCGTGAGTTTCCTTACAAAGCAACCCCTCCCCCATGAGCGCCTCGCAGAAGCGGCGAGCGCCGCCCGCCGACTCCTTGAGCACTATGCCGATCCAGAGGCCCACGCCCCGGACCAGATCCACATGCGGGCTCTCCACGGCCCGGAGCCGGTCCATCATGTACTCTCCCAGCTCTGCAGAGCGCTCCACCAGCCGCTCCTCGTCCAGCACCCGGAGCGCCTCCCGGGCCACCGCGGCACCCAGGGGGTTGCCGCCGAAGGTGCTTCCGTGATCCCCTGGCTGGAACAGATCCATCAGCTCCCGATCCGCGAGCACGGCGGAGACGGGGTAGTACCCTCCAGCGGCGGCCTTGCCCACGATGAGCACGTCAGGGGTCACCCCCTCGTGGTCGCACGCGAACTTCTGGCCAGTGCGACCAAACCCGCTCTGGATCTCGTCGGCCACCAGGAGCACCTTGCGCTCGGAGCAGATCCGCGCCACGTCTCGCAGATAGCCCTTCGGAGGCACCACGACCCCTGCCTCGCCCTGAATGGGCTCCACCAGGAACGCACAGGTGTCGTCGGTGATGGCGGCCTCCAGGGCAGCCAGGTCCCCGTAGGGGATCAGGACGAAGCCAGGGGTAAAGGGACCGAAGCCGCGCCTGTACTCCTGCTCGCTGGAGAAGCCCACAATGGTGGTGGTGCGGCCGTGGAAGTTGCCCTCGCACACGACTATCTCGGCCCTGTCCGCCTCGACGCCCTTGACGTCGTAGCCCCAGCGGCGCACCAGCTTGATGGCTGTCTCCACCGCCTCGGCGCCGGTGTTCATGGGAAGCACCGCCTCCTTGCCGCAGTAGGCCGCCAGCTCCTCGCAAAAGGGGCCAAGCTGGTCATTGTGGAAGGCCCTGGAGGTGAGGGTGCAGCGGGCCGCCTGCTCGGCCATAGTGCGCAGCAGCCGCGGGTGGCAGTGGCCCTGGTTGACGGCCGAGTAGGCTGCCAGGCAGTCCATGTACCTGTTGCCCTCCACGTCGTAGACCCAGACCCCCTCTGCCCGCTCGATGACCACTGGCAGGGGGTGGTAGTTGTGGGCTCCATACTTTTCGTTCAGCTCGATGATCTGGGCGGTGGTGCTCATTCAGGACCCTTTCGTTGCAGCGTCGATTGTGGGACAGGCCAGCATACGACAGCGGGCGCTTCCCGGTCCTGGATACATCCGGGTTCGC
Organism: Myxococcota bacterium; assembly: GCA_024276595.1. GTDB lineage: Bacteria > Myxococcota_A > Polyangia > HGW-17 > JAJRWW01 > JAJRWW01. The sequence continues at coordinate 268 of JAJRWW010000255.1, read as the reverse complement.
GCGTTGTAAATACCTTCCGAACCGCGGACCAGGGCGATCGAGTTCTAGCGCCGGGGCAGGACAGCGGGCACGAAGGGGACGCGGGCGCTGCGCTGGGCGGGCCGTGACGCGGAGGAGCAGCAGGGCGCGGAGGCCCTGATGATGCCTGGCGAAGGGGAGAGGCCAGCCGAGAAAGCGCTCCCCTGGGCCAAGAGGCGTTGTCCATGTCGTCGCGCCCCTCCTAGACGACCAACATCCGAGGATTAGGGCCAAAATGGGCGGCACGGGT
>JAJRWW010000254.1 GCA_024276595.1 Myxococcota bacterium | reverse complement strand
CGTGGTCACCAAGATTATCGAGTAAGCTCCTAGCAATCGGGTGCAATGGCGTGTATACTCCGGCGCCTGATTGATGTCCGGGTCGCCCCTGGTGGCCCCTTTGCCTTTGTGAGCCAGGATTTGGATAATGGGCAATCGAATTATTGTCACGCTCGAGTGTCGTGAGTGCAAGAACCGTAACTACACGACCACCAAGAACAAGCGGACGACCCCTGACAAGCTGGAGTTTTCCAAGTACTGTCGCTTCTGTCGGAAGCACACCGCCCATCGCGAGACCAAGTAGGCCGCGGTTTGGGAACCGAGCGAGCAGGTTCGATAGGCCAAAGGAGCGCGGGGCGGGTCGCGTCGCCCCGGATAGGGCAGTAGCTCTAACGGTAGAGCGCCGGATTCCAAATCCGATGGTTGGGGGTTCGAATCCCTCCTGCCCTGAGAAACAACGTCACCTGTCTGGTGGCAGAGCCCCGGGTGAGCCATGGGTGAGAGAAAATATGTCCAGATTCTGTTCATTGTCGGCGGCATGGTCCTCGCATATGTGCTGGTGATGACCACCGACTGGGTCTGGGGTTACTTCCAAAAGCCGCCCCAGCTCTCCGTGAACGCCATCGGCATCGGCCTGGCGTCCCTGGTGACCCTGCTGGTCTGGCGGCACGACGCCACCCAGCTCTCCGCCTCCGAGACAGTGGCGGAGCTTCGAAAGGTCACCTGGCCCACTCGCAAGGAGACCTCGCAGGCCACCATAGTGGTCATCATAACGGTTATCATCGCGGCCGCGTTCCTGCAGATCTTCGATGCGTTCTGGGCGCGGGTGACCGGATATATTCTGGGGGGGGCAGCGTGAGCGATCAAGACGAACGAAGGCGCTCTGGCATGGCGGAGATCGGCGACGAGGCCGAGATGCGCTGGTACGTGGTGCACACGTACTCAGGGCACGAGAGCCGCGCCGAGGCATCCCTTCGGGAGCGGGTGAGGGCCGAGGGGATGGAGGATCACTTCGAGGAGATCCTGATCCCAACCGAGTCGGTGATAGAGATGCGCAAGGGCCAAAAGCGGACCACAACCCGCAAGTTCTTTCCCGGGTACATGTTCGTGCGCATGAAGCTGACCCGCAAGACCTGGCACCTGGTGAAGGACACCCCCAAGATTACAGGGTTTCTGGGCGGAAGTAACCCCAGCCCGGTGCCCGACCGGGAGATCAGCTCGGTCAAGCAGGCCGAGACCGACGGCGCAGCCAAGCCCAAGCCCAAGATCCTGTTCGAGGAGGGGGAGACGGTGCGCGTCACCGACGGTCCCTTCTCCAACTTCTCCGGCATCGTGGAGGAGGTCAAACCGGACAAGCAGAAGGTCCGTGTGCTGGTCTCCATTTTTGGCAGGGCCACGCCGGTGGAGCTGGACTTTACTCAGGTGGAGAAGTCCTGAGGTTGAAGGCCCCGGCGGCCGAAGGGGCTCGGCCCCGCGCGCCGGCCGTGGCCAGGTACAAGGAACGAAGTCATGAAAAAGGTCATAGGTCAGATCAAGCTGCAGGTCCCAGCCGGAAAGGCGAACCCCTCCCCGCCGGTGGGGCCCGCCCTCGGCCAGCACGGCCTGAACATCATGCAGTTTTGCAAGGATTTCAACTCCAGGACCCAGAGCCAGGAGGGGATGATCATTCCCGCGGTGATCACCGTCTACGCGGATCGGACCTTCTCCTTCATCACCAAGACTCCGCCGGCCTCGGTGCTCCTGAAGAAGGAGGCCGGGCTTCGAACAGAAGGCAAGCCGGGCACCGGCTCCCCTGAGCCCAACAAGAAGAAGGTGGGCTCGGTGAACCGGGAGTCCATCCGGCGGATAGCCGAGATCAAGATGGAGGATCTCAACGCCAACGACATCGAAGGGGCCATGAAGATCATCGAGGGATCGGCTCGGTCCATGGGCCTCGAGGTGGTGGACTAGCTTCTCGGGCGGCGCGGTCCGCCCTCAACGCGGGCGGACCACCTCCCGTGAAACTGGTGGCAGGCGCGTGGGCGCCGAGATGACGAGAAGATGCCGAAAAAGGGTAAGAAGTACAGGAAGGTGTCGGCCAGGGTGGAGCGCACGAAGCGCTACTCGCTGGACGAGGCGCTGGAGATGCTCCCCCAGGTGAGCTTTGCCAAGTTCGACGAGTCGGTGGACCTGGCGGTGCGGCTGGGGGTCAACCCTCGCCACGCGGACCAGATGGTACGGGGGGCGGTGGTGCTCCCCCACGGCACCGGCAAGACCACCAGGGTGGTGGTGTTTGCCAAGGGTGACAAGGCCAAGGAGGCCCAGGAGGCGGGGGCGGATCACGTGGGTGCCGAGGACCTGGTGGAGCGGATCCAAAAGGAGGGCTGGCTGGACTTCGACAAGGCCATCTCCACGCCGGACATGATGGGCCTCGTGGGTCGCCTTGGTCGGATCCTGGGCCCCAGGGGAATGATGCCCAACCCCAAGGTGGGCACCGTGACCATGGACGTCGCCAAGGCCGTGGGTGAGATGAAGGCGGGGCGGGTGGAGTTCAGGGTGGAGAAGGCCGGCATAGTGCACGCCCCTGTGGGCCGGGTCTCCTTTGGCGCGGAGAAGATCAAGGAGAACCTGCTGGCTCTCGTGGAGCTGCTCGTGAAGATCAAGCCGTCCACCGCCAAGGGCACATACGTCAAGGGGATCACCCTTTCGAGCACAATGGGCCCTGGCATCAAGCTGGACACCGCCGGAGTGCTGGCACAGGTCGCCAAGTAGGCGGGCTCGGAGAACTGCCATGAACCGTACGGAAAAGCAACAGATCATCGAGTCCCTCAAGGGTGAGCTCGCCCTGGAGGGAGGGGCGGTCATCCTGGCCGACTTCAAGGGCCTCACGGTGGCCAACGCCGAGGAGGTCCGCAGGGAGTTCCGCGCCGCGGAGTGCTCCTACAGGGTCGTGAAGAACACCCTCCTGGAGCGCGCGGTGCGGGGGACAGACCTCGAGCCCCTGGCGAGCCTCCTGGAGGGCCCCACCGCCATCGCCTATCACCGCACCGACCCGGTGGCTCCTGCAAAGGCTGCGGTGAAATGCTCCAAGGAGCACAAACAGTTCGAGATAAAGGGAGGGTTCTTCGAGGAGCTCCTGGACGCAGTGAACGTCGATGCGCTCTCGAAGATGCCCTCCAAGGATGAGCTTCGGTCGAAGCTTCTCGCCACCATGCTTGCGGCGCCGCAGAACCTGCTCCGGTTGATGCTTGCGGCTCCGCAGCGGATGCTGCTGGTGCTCGAGTCGCGTAAACGGCAGCTCGAAGAGGGTTAGCAAACCAGATTGTTGGCGTCCGGGCGACGAGCCCGTGCCGAAGGAAAGTCGAAGGAGGAAAGAGAAATGGCTGTCACCGAAGAGCAGGTTATCGAGTATCTCAGCGGCCTGACCGTGATGGACCTGGCTAACCTGGTCAAGACGCTCGAGGACAAGTGGGGCGTCGAGGCTGCCCCTGTGGCCGTGGCCGGCCCGGCCGTGGCCGTGGAGGCCGGTCCCGCCGCCGAGGAGCAGACCGAGTTCGACGTGGTCTTGACCGGCGTTGGCGAGAAGAAGATCCAGGTCATCAAGGCGGTGCGTGAGGTGACGAGCCTCGGCCTGAAGGAGGCGAAGACCCTCGTGGATGGCGCCCCCAACGCCGTCAAGGAGGGGATCTCCAAGGACGAGGCCGAGGAGGTCAAGAAGAAGCTGGAGGAAGCTGGAGCATCTGTAGAGATCAAGTAGTCACCGCGGGTTCGGAGTCAAGAGCCTGCGTCGCCTACTGGCAAATGCTTGTGAAAAACCGCGCAAAGAGCGGTATTCGGACGGATCCGTTTGGAGCTCGTCCGGATACCGCTCTTCTGCGTTGGGGAGGTAAGCCCCCATGGCCTCGGTGATCCAGAAGAGTTTTCGTGTGCGAAAGAGCTTTTCCAAGCTCGATCCGGTGGTAGATCTGCCCAACCTGATCGACATCCAGAAGCGATCCTATGTGCGCTTCTTGCAGCGGGATCTGCCTGCGGACGCCCGCGAGGACATCGGTCTTCAGGGCGTCTTCAAGAGCGTGTTTCCCATCAGCGACTTCAGCGGAACCTCCTCGCTGGAGTTCGTGAGCTACCACCTGGACGAGCCCAAGTACGACGTGGACGAGTGCCGCCAGCGGGGCATGACCTTTGCGGCGCCCATAAAGGTGGTCATTCGGCTCGTGATCTACGACTCCAACGAGGAGACCGGGGAGCGCTCCATTCGGGACATGAAGGAGCAGGAGGTCTACTTCGGCGAGATCCCGCTCATGACCGTCAATGGCACGTTCATCATCAACGGCACCGAGCGTGTCGTGGTGAGCCAGCTACACCGGAGCCCTGGGGTGTTCTTCGACCACGACAAGGGCAAGACCCACTCCTCGGGGAAGCTGCTATACTCCGCGCGGGTGATCCCCTACCGCGGGTCGTGGCTGGATTTCGAGTTCGACCCCAAGGACCTGATCTATGTGCGCATCGACCGTCGGCGGAAGCTGCTGGCCACGGTCTTGCTGCGGGCGCTCGGGTACGGCACCAGGGAGCTGCTCAACTACTTTTACGACACCGAGACCATCTTCTTCGAGGGCTCCAAGAGGATCTACAAGAGCGTGGAGTATGCCCTGCTCCAGGGCCAGCGCGCCACGCGAGACATTCGTCACCCGGAGACGAAGGAGATCATCGTCCGCAAGAACCGGAAGTTCACCAAGGCCGCCATCAAGAAGCTCAAGGCCTCGGGCCGGGATCGGCTCCCCGTGGAGGAGTCCGACGTCATAGGCAAGGTTGCGGCCGACGACGTGGTGGATCCCGAGACGGGTGAGGTGCTCCTGGAGTGCAACGAGGACATCACCGAGTCCAAGCTGGAGCTGCTGCGAGAGAAGAAGGTAGAGAAGTTCGCCGTCCTGTTCATCGACAACCTGAACGTGGGCTCATACCTTCGGGACACCGCCCTGGCGGACAAGATCACGACCACCGATGAGGCAGTCATGGAGATCTACCGGCGGCTGCGGCCGGGCGATCCTCCAACCATCGAGACCGCCAACAACTTCTTCAACAACCTCTTTTTCAACCCAGAGCGCTACGATCTCTCCAAGGTTGGCCGGCTGAAGCTCAACTACAAGTTCAAGGTGGATGAGCCCCTGGACAACACCGTGCTCACCAAGCGGGACATCCTGGAGACGGTGCGGGTGCTCATCGGTCTGAAGAACGGCCAGGGCACCATCGACGACATCGACCACCTGGGCAACCGTCGGGTGCGCGCCGTGGGCGAGCTGCTGGAGAACCAGTACCGCATCGGCCTGGTGCGCATGGAGCGCGCCATCAAGGAGCGCATGAGCATGTCTCAGGAGATCGAGACGCTCATGCCCCACGATCTGATCAACGCCAAGCCCGTCAGCGCGGTGGTGAAGGAGTACTTCGGCTCGTCGCAGCTCAGCCAGTTCATGGACCAGACCAACCCCCTTTCTGAGGTGACCCACAAGCGGAGACTGTCCGCCCTGGGGCCCGGCGGCCTCACCAGGGAGCGGGCGGGCTTCGAGGTCCGGGACGTGCACACCACCCACTACGGGCGCATCTGCCCCATCGAGACGCCCGAGGGGCCGAACATCGGCCTCATCGCCTCCCTGTCCACCTATGCCAGGGTCAACGACTTCGGCTTCATCGAGACGCCCTACCGGACCGTCAATGCTGGCAAGGTGACAGATGACGTCAAGTACTACTCGGCCCTGGAGGAGGAGGACCACTACATCGCCCAGGCCAGCGTGCCCGTAAACAAGCGCGGCGCCATCGTGGCCGAGGACGTGGAGGCTCGCCTGAACGGCGACTTCGTGCTCGTTTCCCCCGACTCTGTGAACCTGATGGATGTGGCGCCGAACCAGCTTGTGTCGGTCGCTGCTGCCCTGATTCCATTTCTGGAGAACGACGACGCGAACCGAGCGCTCATGGGCTCGAACATGCAGCGCCAGGCGGTTCCGCTGGTGCGCACCCGCTCTCCACTCATCGGCACCGGCATGGAGAAAGTGGTGGCCAGAGACTCCGGCGTCACGGGAGTGGCCTTGAGGCCTGGGGTGGTGGAGTCGGTGGACGCAGGGCGCATCGTGGTTAGGCCGGACGACACCGGCGATGAGCTGGATGTCGCCACGGTCAAGCCCGACATCTATAACCTCGTCAAGTTCAGGCGGTCCAACCAGAACACCTGCATCAACCAAAAGCCCATCGTGGCGGTGGGCGAGCGGGTCAACGAGGGGGATGTTATCGCCGATGGCCCGGCCACCGAGCTGGGCGAGCTGGCCCTGGGCCAGAACGTGCTGGTGGCGTTCATGCCGTGGGGTGGCTACAACTTCGAGGACTCCATCCTGGTGTCCGAGCGGCTCCTCTCCGAGGATGTGTTCACCTCCATTCACATCGAGGAGTTCGAGTGCGTGTCCCGAGACACCAAGCTCGGCAAGGAGGACGTCACCCGGGACATCCCGAACGTGGGCGAGGAGGCTCTCAAGGACCTGGACGAGTCGGGCATAGTGCGCATTGGCGCCGAGGTCCAGTCAGGGGATATCCTGGTGGGCAAGATCACCCCCAAGGGTGAGACGCAGCTCAGCCCTGAGGAGAAGCTCCTTCGGGCCATCTTCGGAGAGAAGGCGGGCGACGTGCGCGACTCCTCCCTGCGGGTGCCTCCAGGGGTCCAGGGCATAGTCATCGACGCGAAGGTCTTTACCCGCAAGGGGGCGGACCGCGACGAGCGAGCCAGGGACATCGAGGACCAGGAGCGGGAGAAGCTGCTCAACGACGAGCGCACGGAGAAGAAGATCGTCTCCGAGAGCTTCTACGCTCGCATGAGGCGGCTGCTCGTTGGCCACAAGCTCGCCTCCAGGCTCACGGACGAGCGGGGCAAGGTGCTGGTGAAGAAGGGCGTCGAGCTGGACGAGGAGCTGCTGCAGGACGTGCCCGCCCGGCACTGGCCCGCATTTCAGCTCGCCTCCGCCGATCCCGGCATCCCCGACAAGATAGAGCGGCTGCTGGGGCAGCTCGACGAGGAGATGGGGAGCATCGAGTCCCATTACCAGGAGAAGATCAGCAAGCTCAGCCGCGGCGACGAGCTGCCCCCAGGGGTGATCAAGATGGTCAAGGTGTACGTGGCCATCAAGCGCAAGCTGGCGGTTGGCGACAAGATGGCCGGTCGGCACGGCAACAAGGGCGTCATCAGCCGCATCCTGCCCATCGAGGACATGCCCTACCTGCCCGACGGATCCCCCGTGGACCTGGTGCTGAACCCGCTTGGTGTGCCCTCGCGCATGAACGTGGGCCAGATCCTGGAGATCCACCTGGGCTGGGCCGCCTACGAGCTGGGACGGCAGATGGACGCATACCTCAAGACCAACTGGAGCGGGGACGTGCTGCGGCAGCAGCTCAAAAAGATCTACAACACCCCCCGCGCCCACCAGTTCATCGATGCCCTGTCGGACGAAGACGCGGGGAGGATGGCCTCTCGCCTCGGGGGCGGCGTGCACACTGCGACGCCGGTGTTCAACGGCGCATCGGAGAAGGAGATCCGCGACCTGCTGGAGATGGCCGGGCTGGCTTCCAGCGGGCAGACGGTGCTGCTCGATGGCCGCACCGGGGAGCCCTTCGACCGGGATGTGACCGTGGGCATCATGTACATGCTCAAGCTACACCACCTGGTGGACGACAAGATCCACGCCCGCTCCATCGGCCCCTACTCGCTGGTGACGCAGCAGCCTCTGGGCGGCAAGGCGCAGTTTGGCGGCCAGAGGCTGGGCGAGATGGAGGTCTGGGCCATGGAGGCCTACGGAGCGGCCTTCGGGCTCCAGGAGTTCCTCACGGTCAAAAGCGACGACGTGGTGGGGAGGACCCGAATGTACGAGTCCATCGTCAAGGGGGATCACTCCCTGGAGGCGGGGCTCCCGGAGTCCTTCAACGTGCTCATCAAGGAGCTCCAGAGCCTGTGCCTGAGCGTGGATCTCATCGAGGAGTCGCCCCAGCCAGCGCCTGCGGCCGCTGGCGCGCCCGCGGGCGCGATGCTCTTTTAGGTAAGGAATCGGTTTCGCTCCGCCCACGGGCGGTCGAAAGGACAGAGCGGTCATGAAAGACATCTTCAGCTTTTTTGAGAAGCCGAAAGACCCCCTGAGCTTCAACGCCATCCGCATCTCGTTGGCTTCCCCGGAGGCGATCCGCGAGTGGTCCCACGGTGAGGTGAAGAAGCCCGAGACGATCAACTACCGTACCTTCAAGCCGGAGCGGGACGGGCTCTTTTGCGCCAAGATCTTTGGTCCGGTCAAGGACTACGAGTGCAACTGCGGCAAGTACAAGCGCATGAAGCACCGAGGGGTGGTGTGCGAGAAATGCGGCGTGGAGGTGATTCCCTCCAAGGTGCGCCGGGAGCGCTTGGGTCACATCAGCCTGGCAACCCCCGTGGCGCACATCTGGTTCCTCAAGAGCCTGCCATCGCGCATAGGAAACCTGCTCGACATCCCGCTAAAGCCCCTGGAGCGGATCCTGTACTGTGAGGCCTACATAGTGATCGATCCGGGCACCACACCACTTAGCAAGGGCGACATCCTCACCGAGGACCAGTACCTGCGCTACATGGACGAGCTGGGCGACGAGGAGTTCGAGGCGGGCATGGGCGGCGACGCCATTCACCGGCTGCTGGGCGAGCTGGACATAGAGGCCCTGGTGGTGGAGCTCCGGCAGGAGATGCGGGAGTCCAAGAGCGAGGCCAAGCGAAAGAAGATCTCCAAGCGCCTGAAGGTGGTCAACGCCTTCAGGGAGTCGGGCAATCGCCCCGAGTGGATGATGCTGGAGGTTGTGCCGGTGATCCCACCGGACCTGCGCCCCCTGGTGCCCCTTGACGGCGGTCGCTTCGCCACATCGGACCTGAACGACCTGTACCGCCGCGTGATCAACCGCAACAACCGCCTCAAGCGCCTCCAGGAGCTCAACGCCCCGGACATCATCATCCGCAACGAAAAGCGCATGCTCCAGGAGGCCGTGGACGCCCTGTTCGACAACGGACGCCGGGGCAAGATCATCACCGGGCCCAACAAGCGTCCACTGAAGTCCCTTTCGGACATGCTCAAGGGAAAGCAGGGCCGCTTCCGACAGAACCTTTTGGGCAAGCGGGTGGACTACTCCGGGCGCTCTGTCATCGTGGTGGGCCCGGAGCTAAAGCTCCACCAGTGCGGGCTGCCCAAGAAGATGGCCCTGGAGCTGTTTAAACCCTTCATCTACAACAAGCTGGAGGAGCGGGGCCTGGTCACGACCATCAAGAGCGCCAAGAAGATGGTCGAGAAGGAGAAGGGGGAGGTCTGGGACATACTGGAGGAGGTCATCAAGGAGCACCCGGTGCTGCTCAACCGCGCGCCCACCCTCCACCGGCTGGGAATCCAGGCCTTCGAGCCGAAGCTCGTGGAAGGCAAGGCGATCCAGCTCCACCCGCTGGTTTGCGCCGCCTTCAACGCCGACTTCGACGGCGACCAGATGGCGGTGCATGTGCCCCTGTGCGTGGAGGCTCAGATGGAGGCCCGCGTGCTCATGATGTCCACCAACAACATCCTGAGCCCGGCCAATGGAAAGCCCATCATCGTCCCGACCCAGGACATCGTGTTGGGCCTGTACTACATGTCCCGGCAGCGCCCCTTCTCCAAGGGCGAGTGGGTCAAGGGCCGTGGGGGCACATCCAGGTTCTCTGGAGTCTTCTCCAGCCCCCAGGAGGTGCGCATGGCCTACGACCACGGCTCGGTGGGCCTGCAGTCTGCGGCCCTGGTGCGCATTGGCGGCGAGATGGTGGAGACCACAGTGGGCAGGGTGCTGATCTACGAGGTCGTCCCCGATGAGCTGCCCTTCAAGCTGGTGAACCGGGTGATGGGCAAGAAGCAGCTCGCCGAGCTCATCGATGCCTGCTACCGGAGCTGCGGACAGAAAAAGACGATTCTCCTAACGGACCGGCTCAGAACCCTGGGATACCAGAACGCCACCCGCGCGGGCATCTCCATCTGCCTCTCCGACCTGAACATCCCCTCGGCCAAGAAGCCCTTGCTCGACCAGGCCATCGCCGATGTGAAGGAGGTGGAGGACCAGTACTCGGAGGGGCTCATTACAGACGGAGAGCGCTACAACAAGGTCGTGGACATCTGGGCCCAGTGCGCCGAGAGGGTGGCCGAGGAGATGATGAACGAGATCGGCACCGACGAGGTGCAGGAGCCCGGGGGCAAGGAGGTCCGCACCACCCCCAGCCTGAACCCCATCTACATCATGGCCGACTCTGGTGCTCGGGGGTCCAAGCAGCAGATGAAGCAGCTTGCCGGAATGCGCGGCCTCATGGCCAAGCCCTCCGGTGAGATCATCGAGACACCCATCACGACGAACTTCCGGGAGGGGCTCAACGTCCTGCAGTACTTCATCTCTACCCACGGGGCGCGGAAGGGCCTGGCGGACACGGCGCTGAAGACGGCCAACTCCGGGTATCTCACAAGGCGCCTGGTGGACGTGGCCCAGGACGCCACCATCACCGAGCATGACTGCGGCACCCTGGAGGGGATCGAGATG
>JAJRWW010000253.1 GCA_024276595.1 Myxococcota bacterium | reverse complement strand
GCGCCAGCAGGTCCCCCAGGCCCTCAGCACCGAGGTACGCGTCGAGGAACTTCTCCTCAGGAGGTCGTTTCCCCGGGGCCACCCCCCCCAGGCCCTCTGCCGGGACCTCTGCCGCCAGGATGAGTGGTCGGGCCGGGAGCATGTGGGTCACCACGACCACCCGGCCAGAGCGCGCCTCCACCTCGTCGAGCTGCCTTTCGAGCAGCCCGCACATGGTGGCGCTCAGATCCCTGTCGGAGAGCGCCGATCCGTCATCCCCGGGCCAGTACACCTGGCTGCCATCCACACACCTCACCTCGCCAAAGCGCCTCGACGCGTAGTCCACCGGGCCCGCCAGGTCCTCCAGGGAAGGATCCCTCAGCGAGTAGTCGTACCAGCCGGTCACCCCCACGAAGCCCACTCCATCCACAACCCGAGGCCTTAGCCCCAAAGACAAGGCCCCACTCCTTTTCACGAGCGCGGGGATCGTCTCCTGGTAGCGCTCCCGGCTGTTGGGCCCGGCCCCTCCCGCTCCACCACACCAGAGCTCGTGGTTTCCCGGGAGATAGAGCACGGGCGCCTTCACCTCCTTCACCAGCAGGCGCAGGGCCCGCTCCAGCCGGCGGAGATCCGGGCAGAGATCCCCTGCCAGCACCAGCACGTCTGGCGCCAGCTCCCGCGCGCGGGCCGCCACGAGGCCCACTACCTCCAGGTGGTACTCGATGTGGAGATCGCTGGAGAAGACCAGGCGCACGGGCTATCCAGGCCCCGGCCGCCTCGGTGACGCCGGTGCGCTCATGGGAGGTGGTGCGCCGCGCGGTGCGGCGCGCCCCGGGGAAGGTGCGGCGCGCCCCGGGGAAGGTGCGGCGCGCCCCGGGGAAGGTGCGGCGCGCCCCAATGACATGCCCGGCTTCCGGGTGGCAGCGCTCCCCTTGGCCTTGTCCAGGAGGGAGAACAGCCGGTCAAAGAGCTCAACCGAGATCCCCTCGGGTGAGAAGCGCTTGATCATCGGCCCGCCCATGAAGAAGGTGGGCGTCCCTTCGACCTTCAGCGCTTCACCCGCCGCGAGATCCTCGGCGACCTTCTTGCGGGCTCTGGCGGAGCGCACGCAGCGGCCAAGGCGGGCCATGTCCAGACCCTGGCTCTCGGCCAGCCGCATTATGGCATCCTTGCTGATCTTCGACCCTAGACGGAAGAGGGCGTCGTGGAAGGTCCAGAACTTGGACTGGCGATGGGCGCAGTAGGCTGCCCGCGCGGCAAAGCAGGCGCTGTGATGTAGCTGCCGCTTCATGCGCTTGTAGCAGGTCATGTCCAGCGGAAAATGGCGGTGATAAAGCCGGATCCGCTTGCCGTACTTTTTCAGGATCTTCTCCATCACCCGGTTCGATCGCTGGCAGAAGGGGCACTCGTAGTCCGAAAACTCAACGATGTACAGGTCCGCACCCACCGGGCCGCGGAAGGGCGTTGTCGGGGTGACCATCTTCCTCACCCAGGCTGGCGGCCCTGGCGGGGCCTTGCGCCCTGGGGAGCCTGCGGTCTGGGAGGGATGCGTAATCAGCTCCACGGTGCTCCGACGGGATCCGGAGGCCGCCCCGGGCCTGCCGAGCTGGGGACCCAGCGCCAGGATCACCGTGCAGGCCAAGACCACACCGCCGGCCAGCCACCCCAGCGCCCCCTGGTGGTCGAGCAACCAGCCGAGGTCCTTGCGCACCGCTGCCACAGGCCCCACACCCCGGCGGATGAAGGCACCCACCAGCGTGCCCCCCAACAGGAGGTTGATCCCGTACAGCGTGGTGCACCAGAGGCACTTCTTCTTGAGCACCACCACCGCCGCCCAGGCCAGGTAGGTGGACATGCCCAGGGCGCCCAGCACCAGCAGGGCCAGCACCCCCAGGGGCCAGTGACGGTCCTCCCGCCGAAAGGCGCCCCAGCCCGCGAAGATCGCCATGAGGGCATAGCCCAGCAGGGCCCACAAGGACGTGGGCGCCCCGAAGATCTTCGCGTAGCCACTTCGAGCCACGTGATCGCAGTCCCACTGGGCGTTGATGGCGCAGGCGCTCTTGTGGCTGAAGCTGGAGTTGGCCTGGTGGTAGACAACCGTAAGCCGCACGGACACGGCGATGCCCAACAGCGCCAGTACCAGCGCGACAATCAGGAGCACCCGCCCCCTGCCGACCCGATCCCTGCCTGGAGCGGTCTCCTCTGTTGATGCGGTCTTTCCCAATGCAGTGCCTCGGCAGTTACATGAGCCCCGGCCAGGGCCCAGGGCCACGCCCCGGACGCTAACTGGACCGATAGGGATTACCATCCTGGCCCGCGCCTGTCCAGCCGAACCCCCCCGGACCCCCGGACCCCCGGACCCCCGGACCCCCGGACCCCAGGGCCCCAGGGCCCCAGGGCCCGGAATGGTCCGCCCCAAAGGAAGCCGGAGCAGCCCTGACCCACGACCGGGGCCTGGGCACCCCTGGCCACCCACGCGGAGCGGTGGCGGCGCACACCAGCACCCCCGGCCAGCGTGGATGCG
>JAJRWW010000252.1 GCA_024276595.1 Myxococcota bacterium | reverse complement strand
CCATCCCCGTCGTCGTCCGTGCCGTTCTCGCACAGCTCTCTCCCCGCCTGGCAGAAGGCGGAGCTGACGCAGTCGGGGTCTGCACAGTCGATGGCGCCATCTCCGTCGTCGTCCGCGCGGTTGCCACAGATCTCCTGGGACCCCACGCAGGCCGGAGAGCCGGTGCAGTCCGGGTCCGCGCAGTCCACGGCCCCGTCGCCGTCATCATCCACCCCGTTGCCACAGCTCTCCTGAGTGCCATCGCAGGCGGGATCGGCGGCGCAGTCGGGATCGTCACAATCCACGGCGCCGTCTCCATCGTCGTCCGTGCCGTTGTAGCAGACCTCCACCTGTCCTCCACAGGTCACCGTCAAGGTGAAGGTGCTGGGGGTGTTGTAGGTCTCAACCACCAGAAATCCCCCTCCCGAGGGAGCGGAGAATGTAATCGACTCGGGGCTCGTGTCCCCGTTCAAGGAGGCGTCGATGCAGCCGGATGGGCTGCAGCTCGCCCCGGCCGCTGGGAGCAGGAAGAGATCCAGGTCCCCGCCACCGGTGGGCGTCATGACGGCTGTCACCTGCGTTCCCGCCGCGATGGAGATCTCGTAGGCCACCTCGGGGCCATCCTCGGTGTCCTGGTTGAGGCAGCCATAAGAGGAAAAGGCGGCCACGCCTCCAACGGTGGTTCCACTGACGGAGCCACCGCAGGTGAGGGTGCCCGCCGCCTCACAGGCGTCCGGCCCCTGGCACACCGAGCTGAGGTCACAGTCAGGGTCCGCGCAGTCGATCATGCCGTCGCCGTCATCATCCAAACCGTTGTCGCAGACCTCGGAGCCCACGCCCAGGAAGCTGCCTATCCAGGAGCTGTAGGCGTCCACCATGGTGGAGACACCATACTGAGTGCACTGGGGATCTCCATAAGAGGTGACCCCTGCCACATACTCGGTGCCCCCCCGCCAGATGAACGCCGGGCCGCCGCTGTCGCCACTGCAGGGCCCTCCCCCGGATTGCCCATACTCAAAGCCGTGCGGCGCGATGTACCCCTGGCAGGCGGTGGTCTGGTTGCACACATAGCTGATGCTCCCCGTCACGTGGAGCTTCTGCCCATCCGTGTTGTACTCGGTGACTCCGAAGCCGGAGAAGTCCACCTGCAGCCCCACGTCCGCCGAGGTGAGCCCCGACGAGGCCGGCAGCGCCGGGATGGGCGTAACCGAGGAGGGGGCGGCCGAGGAGAGGCGGATGAGGCCAATGTCTCCATCCAGGGTAGAGCTGTTGTAGCTGGGGTGGGGCAAAAGCTCCGAGACCCCACGGTACTCCCCGACGCCGTCCACGTCGTCGCCGAAGAACACCTGGATCCACTGCTGCTGCACGTTCTCCAGGCAGTGCGCCGCGGTGAGCACGACATTCGAGGCGATCAGCGTGCCGGTGCAAAAAACGCCCGAGCCCGGACCGTAGGTCAGAGCCACCACCGCCATGTGGGCCTGGCCCGTATCTGGCGTGCCGTTGATGATGGGTCGCCCGGTGGCCACATACCACCCCGACTCCGAGTCCGAAGGAGCCGCGCAGCCTCCCGCGAGCACCACCACCGCAGCCAACAAGCCGACTCTGCAAAACCTGTATGCTTCTTGAAACACCATGATGGCCTCCTGGGGCAGGGTGCACATAGTTTTGCATTGCTGTCACCGGCGAGGCAAGTCATGTTGACTGGCCACGAGAACTTTTTTACTCTCGTCATCGGTCCGGACCGGGCTTCCCGGAGCCGGCGCCCCTGGGGAAGCGCGCCGCACCCCGGGATCTCTTGGGACCGTCGGCGCCTCGCGGCTACGAAGGGCAAGCCATGTTTTCCGCCACAAGAATCTACTGGCTGGTAGTGCTGGCGCTCTTTGGTTGCTCCGTCTTCTTTGTGGTGCGTACCGAGCAGTACCGCAGGTCGATCCCCAAGGGGTCGGGGAAGAACTGCCTCCAGGGAGGCAAGGCCGCCACGATAAAGCGAATCATCGACGGAGACGAGCTGGTGGTCTCCCAGGGCAACTGCATGGTCAACGTGCGGCTGCTGGGCATCAAGTCCTTCCACCCGGTTCGTTCCGAGCTCGCCCTTCAGCCCCTCGGTCAGGCCGCCGTTGGCCACCTCAAGCGATACCTGGGCGAGAAGGTCACCGTGCTCTCCAGGGAGAAGAAGCTCGACCCCCGTGGGCGCACCCTCGCGCGCCTCTCTGCGGACGGCAAGGACATTGGCCTGCGCATGGTCGCCGACGGCCTGGTGGTCGTGTATCGGAAGTTTCCCTTCCACGGGGAGCAGCGCTACATCGCCGCCGAGGAGCGCGCCAGAGCTCTTCGCAAGGGGCTGTGGTCCAACCCCATGGCGATCACCCGAGTACAGTACTGGCAGGTCCACTGGGCCAAGGAGCGCTCGAAATGATCGTTCAGCTCCTCAGGTTCTTCCGCCAAGAGGTGATCCATCGCAGCCGCAACGCACCGGCCCGCGTTGCCATCTTGATGGTGGCGATCATGACCTACTCGGTCACGGGGTACATGTACTTCGAGATCGCCAAGAAACCCGAGCTCTCCTGGGACCAGGCCCTGTGGTGGTCGATCGTGACAATGACCACCGTGGGCTACGGGGACATGTACCCAGAGAGCTTTTGGGGACGTTATCTCGTGGCCATCCCCACCATGCTCATCGGCATCGGCCTGTTGGGCTTCGTCCTCTCGGTGGTGGCCACCAAGCTCATCGAGGCCCGCGCCAACCAGCTCCGAGGCCTCGCGAAGGTGCGCATGAAGAATCACATCGTCATCTGCAACTACCCCTCGCGTCTGCGCGTGCTCGACCTGGTGGACCAGATCCGCGCCGATGAGTCCACACACAGCGTGGGCATCGTGCTGCTCGACGACGACCTGGAGGAGCTCCCCGCGGATCTGGCCAGGCAGAACGTGCAGTTCGTGCGCGGGGACCCTGCCAAGTCCGCGACCCTGCGAAAGGCTCACATTTCCACCGCCAGGGGCGCCCTGGTCATGGCCAAAGATCCCCAGGACCAGCGCTCAGACCACCGGAGCCTCGCCGTGCTGCTCACCATCGAGACGGTGAACGAGGCATGTTTCACCGTGGCGGAGCTGGTTGAGAGCTCCAACAGGGAGTTTTTCGAGCGCACCGGCTGTGACGCCATCGTCTGCTTGCAGGGGTTCACCACGCACATTATGGTCCAGGAGCTTTTGGACCCAGGCGTGCAGGGGGTTGTGGACCAGCTCGTGTCCACCGCCTACGGTCAGCAGATCTTCGTGGTCCCGCTGGAGACATCCATGTCCAAGAGCTTCCGCGAGCTGAGAGAGTGGGCAGCGGATCAGGATGCGCTGCTGCTGGGCTTCGAGCGGGACGGGAAGACCGAGATCAACCCCAGGGGCCGCACGAAGATGTCCTCGGGCGACAAGCTCATCTTCGTGGCCGAGAAGCGCCCGCGCTGCATCTTCGCCTGAGGGACCATGCCGCTGCCTCTCGCCCGCGTCCCCCCTCCTGCCCACGCCCCTTCCCTGGCCGCCCGGTGCGCATTGGAGCCAGCCTTTGGCCAGGGGCTCCCCCAGGATCTCCGGACAAAGGGCCGAGGCCTCCTCCTTGCGGCCCTCATGTGCTGCCTGCTGCCGCTGCCCCTGGGCGCCACCGCATCCGCCGACCCACCGGCCTCAGGGGTCGAGCCCCCCACCCGGACCACGGGAGTCGCCCCCCCCACCCGGACCACGGGGGTCGCACCCCCCACCCTAGCCGTACCCACGCACGACCCCAGACCAGAGGCTCACAGCCGGGAGAGGGGCCAGCCCCACGCCGACTCGCCGCTGGCAGCCGACTCGCCGCTGGCAACCGACTCGCCGCACCAGCACCCTCGGGAAGGCTGGTGGCGCTGGTCCTACCTAATCGACTGGGGGGCCGTGCTGCTCGTGTCCGGGGCGGGTGCTGCGGTGAGCCTCGTCAAGCCCCACGAGCGCCCCTTCACCCTCTCCACTCCTCACATAGATCACGCCATGCGCAAGGAGAGCGTGCCCTCTGGATGGCTGACGCTGACAGCGGCGCTCCCCATGGCCACCATCGCCCTGGCTCAGCTCGGTGGTGCCAGCGGAAACGACCTGCACCACGGCTACCTCGGCCTGGCCAAAGCCCTGGGGCTGACCTTGCTCGTCTCGAGCACCCTCAAGGTCTCGGTTGGCAGGCTCCGGCCGGACTTCCTGGACCGCTGCCAGCCAGACGCCGACCTGCGCTGCACCGGAGACCCCGACGAGATTCGCACGGGACGACGCTCATTTCCTTCTGGCCACGCGTCCCTCTCCTTTGCTGGCGCCACCTACCTCTCCATGTACCTCTGGGGCAAGCTGGCTCCCCAAAAAGGGCTGCACTGGCTCTGGAAGGCGCCGCTTCTGCTGCTCCCTCTGGCCGCCGCCACCTTCGTGGCCTGGTCCCGGGTGCGCGACCGCAAACACCACTGGGAGGACGTGCTGGGAGGCGGCCTCATGGGAGCTGGATCCGCGGCCCTTGGGTATCTCCTGAGCTATTACCTTCCCTGGTCCTCACAGGCCGGGCGCCCCCGCAGACGCGGCCCCTTCAGGCTGACCCCCCTGGCGAGCGGGAGCGGAGGGGGCCTGCTGCTCACAGGCGCATACTGAGCAGCTTGGGTGTTGGGGACCGCTGTCTCAGCGCCAACCCAGCAGCACCGCCACCACCACCAGCAAGATAAGCGCAATCACAGCACCTCCAGCCACCAGCGCCACTGGCCTCAGCTCCATGGGCGCGTCCTTCGGAAGGGCAAAGAGGTTCCCACAAGCCGGGCACCGGATCAGGCTGTTTGAGGGCATCATGCGCATCCCCCCAAAAAGCCCACCCGAGCCTCCGAACCAGCCCGCCTTGAGCTGAATCTCGTGTCCACATTTTGGGCACAGCACTGGCTTTCGGCTCATGACACCATCATACGCCCCCATGGAGCCCAAGGCCACAGTGGAGTCACTCAGCCAGGGCCACAGTGGAGTCACGTCAACGCTGCCTGGCCACCCTACGCCGCACATCCACATGTCGCCGCAGGAGCTTTCGGCGATCCACCCTCCTCCACATGTCTCGCTCAGAGCGGTCAAAGACCACCAGGGCAGAGAGGGTCTGCTCCATCGCGGCATCACGGCGATCCCCACCGCGGCGGTCGGCCGAGAGGCGGGCGAGCACTGATTGGGCCTTCTCAGTCATGACAGCAGTGTCGATCCACAAGAGGATCTGGGCAACTTTTCCACCGGCATCCGAGTGAAGCACACCGGGGAGGGGCAGGATTTGGGGCGGATGGCGCGGTTGGCGCCGCAGGATGGATCAGTGCACACCGCGCGGACGCTTGAGCCCAGCGTCCTTGGCGACCCTGGCCAGCAGCGCCTTGACCACGGCATCCTGGGCGAGAGCGGGCTTGATCGGCTCCACCACGTTGGTAAAAAAGCTCCCCTTGGGCTTTACCATGTTGGCCTTGGCGAGCTGGACCATCATGCGCTGCCTGGAGTTCTCGGAGTTGACCAGGCGCCGCTTCAGGTAGTCGGGGTTACGCCCCTGAGACCTGGAGGCCCGCTGCTTCAGGCTCTGGATGGACTTGTTTATGCGCTCGAGCCTGCTGGCTATCTGGAAGCGCTCGGAGAGGTCCTCGAGCTGCATCTTGCCCCCCCGCAGGTAAAGAGACAGGAGCCCCTCGTACTTGCCCTCCCGGCTCATCTCCATTACCCACGCGGTGGAGACCTTGCTGGCCTTCTCGCCGTGGCGACCGGTGCCGGAGATGAACATGAAGTCGATGCCTGGCACTGCCTGGGCCACCTGGCGTCCCTGCTGGTGACCCACCGCCGCGAGGGCCACAACGAGCTGAGCACCCTTGGCTCGAAGAGCCTTTACCTGAGCCTTGGCCACATCCACGGGATCGGCCAGCTTGAAGAGCTTGGGATCGATCTTCACCCGGGCGATGTTCTTCTCGCCCGTGAGCGCGAAGATCCCCACCTTCACGCCACCCACCGCGACCAGCTTGTGCGCGGGAAACAGGAGCCTGCCAGCCGGAGACTGGAGGTTGGCCGACATGAGAGGGAGCCTGTGTCTTTGCACGAGGGACTTGAGCACGGGGAGACCGAGCACCAGGTCCGTGGCGCCAAGGGCCACCGCGTGGATCCCCATGCGGGCGTACGCCTGGGCGATGATCTCTGCCCGAGCCCTTCGCCGAGCAAGGGTCGCAGCGTCGGCGGGCACCTTGGCCTTGTACTGCTTGCGGTAAAGCAGCAGGTTCCCGGCGTCAACGACAAGGGCGCCAGCAAACCTGGACCTGGAGTCCAGCACGTATTTTACTCGCCTGGCAAGACCGCCAAGCCTGTTCTTCACTCACCCACAGGGATCCAGCTCACCGTCCACATTGCCGCTGTGAAAGATGGCGACGACCTTGCCCGCCCTGGGCAGTGGGGCCGCCTTCGTGGCCTTGGGCCCCTTGATGCTGAGGGGCTGGATGGGCTTGAGCCGCCTGGGAGCTCTCTGCCGCGCGGTCATGGCAGGCTCGGGCTGCAGCTTTGCCGCCGGGGTGTTGAAGGCCGGTGGCTCGCTGGCCTTCCCCCCCGGCTGCACATCGCATGACCAGGAAAAAACCAGCAGACCACCAGCGGCAACGAGCGCCGGGATCGATGTATGTCTCATCTGCTCCTCCATCTGTTTGGCGAGGCGCCAGTTGCTGGCGCCCAGGATAAACCGGGCAAGCCGGGAATATAGCACGACTAGCCCAGATGCTGCTTCACGAACGGGAGTATCTCTTCCCACATCTGCTCGTGGCAGTCACCGAGGGAGTGGTCGGAGTCCAGGGCAATGAGCCTGGTGCCAGGGTGAGCCCTGGCAAACCGGCGGGAATCCTCTGGGCTCACCACCTCGTCCGACTTCCCGTGAAAGAGCAGCACGGGCAGCGCATGGGGCAAGGCCGGAAAGCCGTCAGTGGAGGCGGAATCCTCGAGCAGGCCGACGCCCAGTGAGACATTGGCGCCCAGGGCCGGGTGGTCGACGGGCAAGGCCCCCCGTTGCCTCCAGCGCTCCAGGTCCTCGGCACCCAGGGCTTGGCTCCACACCTTCTGCAGGAAGAAGGCCGGGGCCATGAGCACCAGGCCCGCCACCCGATCCGGAAGCGCCTCGGCCACCCGGGCAGCGACTCTCCCTCCGAAGCTGGAGCCAAACACCAGCAGCGGCGGATCCATCTCCAGGGCCAGGCCCGTGGCCAACCGCAGGGCGCGGGTTGTGGTGAGCCCCTCGAGGTCGTCCTCATTGAGGTCGGGGCACACCATGGGTTGCCCAGCCTCCCGTAACCTCTCGCCAAAGAACCTGGCCTTGGAAGATGCGGGGCTGGAGATGAGCCCGTGAAGGTACAGTATCCTTGGAAGTCCCATCTCCAGGACCGCTAGCTCTTGCCTCCAGTGACCTTCTTCTTGGGGGCGGCCTTCTTGGGGGCGGCCTTCTTGGGGGCGGCCTTCTTGGGGGCGGCCTTCTTGGGGGCGGCCTTCTTCGACCCGGCCCTTGTTGGAGTCGAGGGTGGCAAGGGACACAGCTCCAGCAGGTCCTCCACCCGCGCGGCGCGCTCCCAGGTAAAGGACCTCTCCCGTCGGCCGAAGTGACCGTAGGTGGCGGTGGCGCGGTACTTGGGCTTGAGCAGATCCAGCTCCTCGATTATGGCCGCGGGGCGGGCGTCGAAGACCTTCTTCACTGCCCTGGTGATGCGACCGTCGGGGACCTTCCCGGTGCCAAAGGTCTCCACCAGCACCGACACGGGCTGGGCCACACCGATTGCGTAGGCGAGCTGGACCTCACATCGATCCGCGAGGCCCGCGGCCACCACGTTCTTGGCCATGTACCTGGCGAAGTAGCTGGCCGAGCGGTCCACCTTGGTGGGGTCCTTGCCCGAGAAGGCGCCCCCCCCGTGGCGAGCCCAGCCGCCGTAGGTGTCAACGATGATCTTGCGGCCCGTGAGGCCGGAGTCGCCCAGGGGCCCGCCGGTGACAAAGCGCCCGGTCGGGTTGATGTAGTACCTCATGCGGTGAGCTTGCATCCGCTTGGGGATCACCGGCTTGATCACCTCCTCGATGATGGCCTGCTTGAGCTCCCGGTGGGAGATGTCGGGCGAGTGCTGGGTAGAGACAACCACCGTGGGCACCGAGACGGGCTTGTTGTCCCTGTACTTCACAGAGACCTGGGCCTTTCCGTCGGGGCGCAGAAACGGTAAGGACCCGTCCTTGCGGAGCTTGGCCAGACGCTTGCATATCTTGTGGGCGAGCATAATAGGCATGGGCATCAGCTCGGGAGTCTCCCGACAGGCGTAGCCGAACATCATTCCCTGATCCCCTGCGCCCAGGTCGGCCTTGGAGTAGACCCCCGCGCCACTTACCCCCTGGGCAATGTCGAGCGACTGCTGCTCGATGGCCGCCAGCACGGCGCAGGTGGAGAAGTCGAACCCCAAAGATGTGTGGTCGTACCCGATGTCGGCGACCACTCCCCGTACTATCTTTGGAAGCGGCGCCCAGGCGGTGGTGGTGATCTCGCCGGCGATGATCACGAAGCCTGTCTTCGTAAGGGTCTCACAGGCGACCCTGCACTGGGGATCCTGCTTGATCAGGCTGTCTAGGATGGCATCGGACACCTGGTCACATATCTTGTCGGGATGACCCTCGGTCACGGATTCTGAGGTGAAGAGAAAATCACTCATGGTACAAATCGCTCCTCGGCTTGAGGCCACAGGTAGCTGGCCGAATTGACAGTTAGGTAAATGTAGCTTTGCTGTCAAGCCCCGTGGGGCTCACAGCCAGGTTCAAGCTGCTGCTCCCAGGCGCGGCCGTGTTGGCTGCCACGCCTGGCCCATCACCCCGGGCTACGGCGCGTTGGCGGCGCCGGGGGTGGACGAGGAGCAGAAGCCCCAGTCGGTGGCGGCGTCGTCGGTGTCGGCCCCGTTGGGGAGCCTGCACAAGGAGCCCGCCACGCTGTTGCTGTCGGCCACGGCGGGATCCAGCGCGGTGCCCTCCACCAGGCTGACGGTGCCAGAGATGCCCCCGATGGTGGCAGCGGTCACTGATCCCTCGTAGGAGAGGGCGTCCAGCACCTGGCCAGTCACCGTGTCCACGAGGGCCACGCCGTCGGGAGCTCCGTTTTGGACGTTGTTGGAGGCGGCCGCCAGCTCGAGGGACTGCACCCCCCCAGCCAGGGTTGCGTTGAGTGCCGCGCTGCCCACCACCAGGTACTCACCAGCCGCCAGGGTGATGGAAGAAAGATCCACCCGCCCATACTCGTCGCCAGTGGCGCCGTTGACGAGCACCAGGGCCACCCCGGCCAGGCTCACACTGGATGCTGTGCCGTTGTAGATCTCCACAAACTCCATGGTGTCGGTGCCGACCTGATCGTAGTCCACCTCGTTGATCACCAGCCCACCCAGGCTGGCCACCACGTCCACCGTGGCAGAGTCCGAGCTAAAGCCCAGGGTAGCGGTCACCGTCTCAGAGCCCGGGTTGGCGCCGGCGGTGAAGGTGAAGGAGGCCGCAAGCTGCCCGGCCGGCACCAGCAGCGTCGCCGGCACGCTGCCGAAGGTCCCCGGCGCTGTGGAGAGGGTGATGGTGGCGCCGCCCGAGGGGGCGGGCATATCCAGCCACACCTCCAGGTCCGTTGTGGTGCTGATCGCCACGGCGGCGGTCGAGGGCAAAAGGTCCACCACCGAGCGCTGGAGCGAGTCGTCGTAGACCAGCACGTCGGCCGTGAGGTCCAGCCCGTCCAATGAGGCGGTGACCACCACTGGCGAGACCTGCGCCGAGATGCCTGTCAAGGGGACCACTGCGCTGCTCTGGCCGTCCAGCACTGTGACGCTGGCTGGCACGGTAAGCACACCGGGGTCGCTGGAGGCCAAGGTCACCACTGTGTCCCCCTGGGCAGGCCCCGAGAGGGAGACGGTGAGCGGGCCAGGGAGAGTGGAGCCGCCCACCTCCACGTACACCGCCGCCGGTGTCAACGAAGAGATAATGGGCGCCCCCGCCACCAGGTCGAGCGCCTCCCTGGGCTCCAGCTTGGAGTAGCCGTTCCTGTAGTCGAGCACCCCGGTGATGGAGGTGTAGACCGACCCAACGGTGGGCGCCGGGCTCACCAGGTAGATGAAGTCGTTCACCCTCAGCGCCCCATCCACCACAAACTCGTTGTTGGGGTTGGAGTCTCCAGGTCCGGCCGGAGGCTCAAGCTCGGTGACCTGCACGTTCTCCACCCGCACGAGAACCGACTCCAGGGGAGTGGGCGATGTGCCACCGGCCACCGCCGGGGTCACCACCTCGGGGTCCGGGAGCGCCTCCCCGCTCGACGTGACGGTAAAGGTGGCGAAGCTGAGCTGGATCTGTCCGTAGAAGTCGGCCACCGTGGCCGGGTTGATGTCCACCCTGTCACCGGGGGCGACGTCGGTCCCACAGACCACGCCGGGGGAGTAGACGAACACACCCGAGTAGTCCGCCCCAGCGTAGTCCGGGTCACCAGCCTTGACCTGAACGAACAGGCCGTTGCCATCGGAGCAGGCGGTGACCAGGGCGTCGAGCACCGCCACCTCCCCCGTGACGAGCCCCTGCTTGATGTCGTAAATGGTCGCAGGGCACGCCAGGGGCGCCGGGTTGGGCACCGTGGGACAGTCGTCGCACGCGTCTCCCCTTCCGTCATTGTCTCCGTCCGCCTGGTCCGCGTTGGGCACGTTGGGGCAGTTGTCGGTGGCATTGGGCTCCCCGTCCCCATCCGAGTCGTTGGGATCCGCCTGGGAGCACTGCGTAGTGTCGGGGTCCAGGGGGCACGGGTCGCAAGCATCCCCCACGCCGTCGCTGTCAAAGTCCGCCTGGGCCCCGTCATCCAGGGGCCTGATGGGGTTGAACACGTCCGGGCAGTTGTCCGCCGCGTCCTCGATGCCGTCCCCATCCGTGTCCGAGGGGGTGGGCACCCCGTCGTAGACCGTGGATCCGTTCACAGAAGCTGGACGCTCCGGGTGGCAGCTCGGCTCGTTGTCGGGCGCGCCGCAGAAAAACAGCGGGTACTGGGTGCCCACATCGGTCTGCAGCGCGGCGAGGGTCATGCCTATCTCGGACTCCACGCACACGCGCTTTGGCACCGAGCAGACGTCCATGGGATCACAGCTCCCGGTTGCCAGCTCGGTGACCAGGGCGTCGTCGCCGTAGAGCACCTCTCCCCCGCGCATGACCAGGGCGACGTCCCGTGGCTCGGCATCGATGACCGCTCGGTGGTCGGCGTTTACGGAGCCGTCGAAGATGGCGATGTCCGCCACCAGCCCCGGCCGCAGCGCACCAATGGCGTCGTCCACGGCCAGCACCCTGGCCGCGTTGACCGTGGCCATCAACCAGAGGTCTCGATCGGTGAAGAAGCCATTGAGGTAGGTCTGGTTGAAGCTGTCGGCGCACTGGAGCTCCCTGAGCATGTTCATCGACCCCGTGGGCAGCCAGTCGGTGCCGAGGGCAATGTCCACTCCCATCCTGGCGGCGACGGTCACCTGAGCCGTGTCGCCATAGAGGGTTATGTTGGAGCGAGGCGACCAGATTATCGCTGTGGACTCCGTGGCCATCTGCGCGTACTGCATTTGGTGCAGGCCAACGGAGTGAATGAAGGCCGACTGTGGCTCCAGCAGATCCTCGCCCCCGCCGGACTCCGAGCTGACGCAGGTGAACTCGTTGAGGGCGTAGGCGTCGATGCCCTCTGACACGTGCGGCGTGTAGGAGTCGTCCGAGGCGATGTCGGCGTTGGTGTCGATGCTGGGGTAGCCGCATCCGGAGTCGAGCTGGGTTCCGTTGCTGTCGCCCAGGGGGAAGGTCTCGTAGTGCACCTGGGGCTGGTTGAGCCCCTCCTGAGCGGAGCGATCCAGGTTGCGCAAGAACCCCGAGGCGCTGCCCGAGCCATTGACAGACGTGGCGCCGGCGATCAGGAAGCGCAGCTCCCCGTACCGGATGTCGTTGGCCGAGGCGCCGCCGCTGGCGTTGATCTCCGTGTGACCGTTGAGCCCACGCCGCCAGTCGTGGCGGTGCTCGTAGCGCTCGCCCGTGTCGTTGTATGGGGAGTTGTTGACAAAGGTGATGTGGTCGTGGGTGTTGATGAGCCCGGGGGAGATGACTCCCTGGGGACAACGAACCACAGTTGCCCCAGCGGCCTGGGACGCGCAGTCACAGCCCACACAGGCGATGTTGCCCGCCTGGTCCACGAGCACCTCGCCCCCCCGGTAGACCGTATCCGGGGTCAAGACAACTCCCACCAGCAAACGGTTGGAGTCACCGGCCACCACCTCACACACGCCCCAGGAGAGTGGAGAGAGTTCCTGGCAGGTGATCTCCGTGGTGATGGTGCAGTCGTTCTCGCAGCCGTCCCCGGCCACGGTGTTCCCGTCGTCGCACTCCTCACCCGCCTCCACGACGCCATTGCCACAATCCCCCTCCAGCTCGCAGCTCGCCGAGCAGCCGTCCCCGCTGGTGGTGTTCCCGTCGTCGCAACCCTCGCCCTGCTCGAGGATTCCGTTGCCACACTCCTGGGCCACCTCGCTCACACACGTGGCCGAGCAGCCGTCCCCGCTGGTGGTGTTTCCGTCGTCGCACTCCTCGCCAGGGTCCAGCGCCCCGTTTCCGCAGGTGGCGTTCTCGTCCTGGCATGTGGCGGAGCAGCCGTCCCCATCCACGGCGTTGCCGTCGTCGCAAGCCTCTCCCTCCTCCACCACTCCATTGCCACACACAGCATCAGTCGTGTTCTTCTTGGGGCAGCCTGCCAGCACAAGAGCCAACAGCAGCGACGTGGCCACAGGGGCCACAAGTGAAAGAGCAGCTCTACTTTGTTTCATGATATCTCCATGTGTCATGTTCACTCTGTCCTATCTTGTACCGGGGCCGGTGTGGCGCACGGCCTCTCAATGGCCACCACCGCCCTTTCTTGCGCCGTCGGGGATGGCGGTCCAGATGCGGATGGCCAAGATCAGGCCCACGAGGGCGAAGGGCACCAGAAACACCGGCCAGTACTGCCAGTCCCTGGATGTGATAAATCCCAGCGAGAGCGACTGCAGCCCGGTGCCCAGGTACACGAAGCCGTCTATGATGCCCACCGCGGTGCCCGCAGCCTTTCGGCCGCCGAAGTCCATGGTGGCGGTGCCGCTGAGCATTCCGTGCACACCTATGATGGCCAGCGACCCCGCGGCGACGGCCAGGCCGAGACCCCAGTTGCTGGTGAGCAAGAAGATCATCGACACAGCCACTGCCAGCATGGTGGCGTAGAGCAGCGCAGCCACCGGGCCCCTCCGGGAGCCGAAGAGCTTGTCCGAGATAAAGCCCGCCAACATGCCGCCGCTGATCCCTGCCACACACAGCACCAGCCCCCAGTGCTGGCGGAAGAAGAAGTCCCTGGCGAGGCCAATCTCCTTTGCGTAGATGGGGTACCAGTGCATGATGCCGTTTCGGAGCACACCGGAGCAGAACTCGATCAAGGCGATGGTGATGATGATGGGGTAGGTGAAGATCTTCTTCAGCAGCGCGAGCATGCCGAGCTCCTCGCTCTCTTCACCTGAGGATGCATCACCCGTGTCAAAATCCTCGAAGCCGGCCTGGCTGGGGCGGTCCCTCACGAGGAAGATGGCGACCGTGGCCACCGCGCACAGGATGAGCGATGGGATCCAGAACACCCACCAGGTCTCGCTGACCTTCGCGCCTTCGCCCACCAGCACCGAGTGCAGAAGAGACTGAACGGGCCCTAGCTCTGCCACGGGTCGGACACCCACGCTCTCCACCACGAGTCGGCCATAGTCGGCGGCCACCAAGGAGGCATGCTCGCCGCTCATGAGGCTCCCGAGGGCCGTGGACAGGATCCCTACCTGCTCTGGGATGTACACGGTGGTGGCCTCGACGACCGCCTGGCCCCAGTCGAAGGCGAAGTAGATGCCCAGGGAGATGAGCACCCCGAACAGGCCCCCAAAGGAGCCTCGCTCCCGCACATGGAACCAGTTGGAGTTCACCTTCACGATGGAGACCGCCCCAAAGCTCTGGAAGTACATGTTGACCGAGTAGACGATGGAGAACAGGAGCGTGAGGTTCAGCTCCAGGTCCGGCCGGGAGAGAATCAGGTAGGTCACCAGGCCCAGGATCCCGTTTGCGACCATGGACCCAAAGGCTCCGATGAGGATCGCTCGCTTCCCGCCGATCCTGTCGGTGATGGGACCATTTACAAGGAACGACACCGCGTAGGTGATGGTGCCCGCAGCGAATATGACGCCGAACTGCTCCTTGGACATGAGGGCGCCCAGGGCGTTCTTGGAGACGGTCAGGTTGTACCGCCCCATGTACAGAAACGAGTACACCAGACCCAAGGGGAGCCAGTTCAAAAAGCGCCGGGTCCGGAAGGCTCGTTCGTGCCCCGCGGGGTTGCCCGCCATGGCGCTGTAGACCAGCATTGTGGCAACGACAGCGACCAAGATAATCAGGGTGTCCATTTGTTGTCTCTTCCAAGCAGCGTTCGGAGGTACGCAGTATGCCCCGCCGCCTGCACAAAGGTCAACGCATTGCCGCCACCGCACCGCCCACCCAGGATCTTCACCAACCCCCTTATCAGGTTCAGGCGAGCCACCTGCAGCAGCTCATCTCCCCTCTCGTATCTCAGGAGCGCGGAGCAGAAGCGGTTGCACTCCTCCCGGCGATAGCGGCTCACTGGGTCGTGGGCAATGAACTGGTGAGCCCCGCCAGTCGCCGGATCGTTGGCCCCGACGACCACAAAGGTCCGGGGATCCAGCCGCGCCGCCGCGGCGCAGCCAAACTCCACCCGGTGGCGGGCAAGTAGCTGCCTGGCCACCTCCAGGTGATAGGGTCTGCAGGGACGCCCCCCTCGGTAGGAGGGGAAGGGATCGTCAAAGCGATCCGACACGGCGCCGATTCCGGCCGGAGATGCGCCAAGGCTGCTCACGATCCAGCGTACGCGCCCCTGGTTCAGCGAGGGCAGAAAGAACATCCTCTCATACAGCGCCCCCTGGAGCCGCATCCCCCTGTGCTCCCTGCTGATCATCGCAAGACCCAGATGCAGCACCAGGGTGTCCTCGCCGCCCAGCTCCACCGGGAGGTAGACCATGGCGGCGAAGGCCACCGGGGCGCCCGTGCGCGCCAGGCTCACGACTCCGATGACCCGGTTGGCAAAGGCGGATCTCTCTCCAGAGAAGACCCCGTAGGTGGGCAGCTCATCCATGGCGGCCAGACCAACCTCGGCGAGGGTCTCGGCGAGGCGGGCCAGCTCCCCACTGGACATCCAGCGCCCGGGCTGATCGAGGACCCGCAGCCGGTAGCCAGACCGGCCCAACGAGAGGTCCCAGCTTCGCAACCATGGCGCCCGCAGCAGCTCTGGTGCGAGCGCCGAGCCACCCGAGCCGCCCGACCAGAGAGGGCCAGGACCGCTCGAGCCAGTGCCGCCCACGCCGGCACCGGTCCCGACGCCAGTGCTCTCCGCTGTCGCCTCGCGTTCTCCGGCCACGGTCCAGTTGCTCACGATGCTCCTTTGCTCCGTTATTGACTCACCTCAGAGCCGTTGTCCAGCCAGCCGACACCTTGACGAACACCACCGCAGGCCCCATAGTTTCCTAAGACAGGTCGACTGCGAGGTGCGGCAGGGAAGAACAGTTTAATCCCTACAAAGAGTTAAATCCCAGGGATCCGCCGCTGCTTGCGGAGCGCAGGCCCGCTCGCCGGGAAGCCAGAAGCGTGCATGTGGAGCCCACCTGTTACAGGGGGGTTTAGCTGTCTCCCCATCGGCCATCGCGGTCACCTGCCTGCTTGCGCCCGCTCCCCGGAGTGGGCGTAGGTCTTTTTGGGAGGTCACTTGTGATAGGGCTCGCCGCGCAAAATGGAGAGCGCCCGGTAGATCTGCTCCAGGAGCACCACCCGAGCCAGGCGGTGGGGCAAGGTCATCGGGCCCAGGGAGAGGGTCTCATCTGCTCGCCGGCGCAGCTCCTGCGAGATCCCGCGCGCGCCCCCCACCACGAACACGAGCTCCGCGCGACCGTAGGTCATCCAGTCACCCAGCCAACGGGCAAAGGCCTCGGAGTCGCGACTCTTGCCCCTGGCATCGAGGCCCACCACCCGGGCCTCCGGGGTGATCCTGCGCAACGCCCTCGCGTCGTCGGCCACCTCCACCACTCGCACCGGCAGGTGACGGCTGGCGCGCCTTGTGTAGCCCTCGCACAGCCTCTCCAGACCGCGGTCCCGGAGCTTGCCCACGGCCAGGACGGTCACCCGCACCCACACACCCGTGAGCAGGGGCGGCGTCCAGAGGGGAGCCAAGGCCCGGAGGCGGGCAAGCTCCTGGGCCGAGCGGCCTCAGTCGGGCCTGGCAGGAACATCCAGCGTCAGCCGCGGCGCATCCACCCAGAGGCTCTCCAGGTCATAAAAGTCCCTGAGCTCATCGATGAAAATGTGGATCACCAGCTCACCGTAGTCCAGCAGCACCCAGCGACCCTCGTCCGCGCCCTCGCTGCCCAGGGTGCGGTGGCCATCTGAGCGCATGCCGCGACGTACCGTCTCGGAGATTGCGCGTACCTGCCGGCCGGAGGTGGCCCCCAGAATCAGCAGAAAATCTGCGTACGAGCAGAGCCCACGCACATCTATGAGGGTGGGATCTAGCGCCTTCTTCTCCAGCGCCCAACCCACGGCGTCATTCACTATTGAAGGTAGCTCAGGATTCGACTTCGACAAGTTCCCTCTAACCTCCTGCAAGACCCGCCCCGGTGCTGGAACGCGGCCCACCCGTTGCTACTCCGACGTATACCAAATGGAGCGCCTCGGAGCAACGCGACCAGCAAGGCTGAGCCTCGGACCGAGGAGGCGGTGTGCTCTGGAGGTGTTGGGCAGTGCTTGCTTGGGCTGCTGAAGCAGAGCTGGACCATCCAGCACACCTTGCCCGCTCAAGGGCCCCAGTCCACCCGGGCCCACCACCTGAGCGCCTGGGCCAGCCGACCGCCCAGCCCTGTCTCCTGGTGCACGAGACCCTCGGGGGGGCCATCCCAGACGATCCGGCCAGACTCCAGCAGGAGTAGACGATCAGCCACCAGGAGCGCCTCGGTGGGGTCGTGGGTCACGTGCAGGAGCGTGAACCCAAGGTCCTTGTGCAGCCCCAGGAGCATCTGCAGCAGCTCCCGCCGCAGAATGAGGTCCAGGGCGGTGAATGGCTCATCGAGCAGCAGCACCGCGGGCTGGGCCATGAGCGCCCGTCCCAGCGCCAGGCGCTGCTGCTCCCCCCCAGAGAGCTGCCCGGGGTGAGCCCGTTCACGCCCGGCGAGCCCCAGACGATGGATCATGGAGCCCACGGCCTCTTCACGAGCGACCGCCCCCAAGGCCCGCCGGGGCGCACAGAAGCGCAGGGTTTGACGAACGGACATGTGGGGCCAAAGCCCCAGGTCCTGGAAGACCATGGCTACCCCTCGCCGGTGGGGAGCCACCTTGTGCCGTCCGCCCTCGGTTGCCAACCTTCCGTCCATGCGGATCTCCCCTCGGCGGGGCAGCTCGAGGCCGGCGAGGCAGCGCAGCAGGGTGGACTTTCCGCTGCCCGAGGGGCCGAGCAGAGCCACCCTCTGACCCGCCTCGATCTCCAGGGCGCCCACCTCCAGCACATGTCTGGGACCGAAGGCGACAAGGAGATCTGCGAGGACAATAGAAGCGCTCATGTACGCCACCTCCTGCCGACCCTGCGCCACAGGGCTCCGGCCAACAGCACAATCGCCAGGGTTATGAGCACCTGCAGCGCGGCGGTGGCGGCGGTCATCCCCGGCGGGGCGTTGGCCTCGAGGGTCATGGCGCGCACAGGGAGGCTCTCCCCCCCGGGGGGATAAAGCAAGACAATGGTGTCCAGATCCCGCAACGCCAGCAGGAAGGAGACCAGCCAGGCCAGCGCAAGGGTCTCCGCCCGAAGGGGCAGATCCACCAGGAGCCAGCGCCTGAGAGGGTGTCCGCCAAGCAGGCGTCCGGCATCGATCCAGTCGGCAGGGGTCTGGTCCTCTCCCAGCTTCACCACACGCACCGCCAGGTAGAGGTAGCGTCCGGAGAGGGCCAGCGTCACAACCAGGTCGGTCCCATAGACCCACTGGGTGGCAGGCCGGTTCCAGGTGGCCACCAGGGCGAGGGCAAAGATCCCCGCCGGGAGCACCAGCCCCAGCAGCAAGGGGAGGGCGAGGAGACCGGATGCGCGCGGGCGCCAGGACCAGCCAACACCCAAAGGAGCTGCCAGGAGCGCCATGGCGCTGGCGGCCAGGCACGCGTAGGAGATGCTGTTGCCCAGGGCTGGCAGGCTGCTCTGGAGCGCTCGTATCCCACCCCCGGCCCCGGCCCAGGCCTGACGCAGCAGGGCCACCAGGGGCAGCGCCGCTGCCGCCACGACCCCTGCAATGACAAGACCCACGGCGAGGTCCAGCACAGCGCTCCGGGGCCAGCGGGTGGATCTCGGGGCGCGCAGCCCCCGACCCCCTGCCCCGGCTCCTCCGTCCTCCCCGGCCGACTCCCCGGCTCTGGCCCCTCCCCCAACGTCCAGGGAGAGCAGCGCCACGGCCGCCACCAAGGAGACCGAGACCATGGGCAGCGCCAGGGCCAGCGCCTCGCCGGGCTGAAAGGACAGGTCCGCCAGGCGACCGAACACCGCCGGCGCATAGACGCGCACTCGCAAAAGCTGCGGCACCCCGACCTCCCCCATGACCAGAACGAACACCAGCAGGGCGCCCGCTGCCACCGCCGGGGCGACCATGGGCAGGACCACCGAAAGGAGCGCCCCCCGAGGCCCACCGTACAGCAGCCCGGCCTCGACCCGAGAGGGGTCCAGGCGCCTGGCGAACCCGGCGGTGAGCAACGTTATCACCGGCGCGAGGGCCACCGTCAGCACGAGGACTGCTCCCGCCTCGCCGTAGAACCAGCCGCTCGTCCAGAGGCCCAGCGCATCTCCCCCGAGCCGAGCCAAGATCCCCTCGCGCCCCAACACACGGCTCCAGGCGAGCGCGGTCACGTAAGGGGGCATGCACAGGGGGAGCAGGTGAGCCACCAGGAGGGGCGAGGCAGCCCAACTCCGAGTCCTGGCGAGCCACAACCCGAAGACCAGGCCCAGCACCAGGCTCGCAGCGGTGACCGTGAACGCCAGACGCAGGCTTGCCCCCAGCAGCCCCCTGAAATGTGGGTCTGTCAGCCCACTCCATGGGGAGACCGGGCTCACCCTCCCAACCGGGCTGGGAGGAGATACCACCAGCACGGCCAGCGGAAGGAGCACGAGCAGCAGCCCGACCAGCAGCAGCCCGACCAGGCGCGGCCCGATCAGCCCCGGCCCGACCAGGTGCGGCCAGACCATGCGTGGCCGGAGCTGGCTCCATCGGTGCCGGCTCCACCAGCGCCCAGGGAAGCTCCAGCGA
Organism: Myxococcota bacterium; assembly: GCA_024276595.1. GTDB lineage: Bacteria > Myxococcota_A > Polyangia > HGW-17 > JAJRWW01 > JAJRWW01. Next base: position 1,937 of record JAJRWW010000252.1, on the reverse strand, counting down.
GGTCTCATCCGACACCTGGCATCCCGTCTCAGCGGGTCCCGGATGGGCTGGCCGAGATCAGAGGCGGCCGGGCGCCAGGACGCCCTCGCGCCCAGTCCCGGAGAAAGGGCTGGATCCGCTGCATCACCCCCGCCAGGGCTGCGTAGTCCACGCGCATCAGGCGGAGCCCGGCCACGTCCGGAACCCGGAGCGGTCGCTTGACCCCGCGCCGCAGGGGCACCTGAGCGCAGGGGGAGAAGGCGAGCATCTGCTCCACCTCCCGGCTGGCCAGGTACTCGAGCAACCTTCGGGCGTTGGCGGGGTTGGGGCCGCCTTTGACAATCACCGCGGCGGTGGGGACCAGGAGCATCCCCATGCCCTGCTGGTCCGGGTACACGACCCGCACCGGAGCGCCCGCTCTCACCGCCACCGCCGCGTCGTCGGTGTCGGTTATCCCCCAGGCCACCTCACCGCTCTGCACGAGACGCTTCACCTCACCGTTGGAGCTGACCACCTTCACGCCGTTCTTTCTCAGCCCCGCGAGGAAGGCCCCGGCGCGAAGGCTGCCCCACCTCGAAAAGAGCGCGGCCATGTGCATGGTGGTGGTGCCAAAGGCCGGGTTGGCAATGGCGGTGCGCCCACGCCACCGCGGATCCAGAAGGTCACGCAGGGAGCTAGGTTGCCCCTTGGTGCCCACCAGCCTCTTGTTTACCAGAATGACCCGGCCCCGGGCGGAGAACCCCACCCAGGATCCGTCGGCGCCGCGAAACTGCCCCGGGATGTCCCGCGCCGTCCTGGGCACATGGCGAGCCACCAGCCCCTTGCGTATGAGCACCTGGGGACGAACGGGATCGCCCGACCAGAAGATGTCCGCCTGGGGGGTCCTCCGCTCCGCCAGGAGCCTGTTGAGGATGCCGGTGGACTTGGTCTCCTCGGTGTCGTACACGACTCGCACCCGGATCCCCGTGCGCCTCTCGAACCGCCTGAGCACCGGCTCGGAGAACACCTGGTCCACCGAGGTGTAGACCACCACCTGCCGCCCACCACGCCCGCACCGACAGCTCCCCGAAAGGGGCGCCAGGAGGAGAGCCCCCACCAGCAACCAAGCTGCTCGAGCGTTCCTCATGCCCCGTTTTTACCACATCCTGACCTCCGACACGGCGCCTGGCCCGACCCTTGCTCCCCCTCGCCTCCCCCTCTACACTGCCGTGGTGCGTCGAGTCGTCCTGATAGCCGGCCTGGTGGCCGTGTCCGCCGCCCTGATCTGGCACGCTGACCGCTTCGACTTCATCTGCGACGACGCGTACATCTCCTTCCGCTATGCGGAGAACCTGGCCCTCCACGGGGAGCTCAACTGGAACCCCGGTGGGGAGCGGGTGGAGGGGTACACCAACTTCTTGTGGACGGTTTTGCTGGCCGTCTCCATGCGAGCTGGGGTTGGACCGGAGATCTCGTCCCTGGTGCTGGGCTCCACCTTCGCTGTGCTCGCGGCGCTGGCGCTCTTTTGGCTCATGCGGGTGATCTCGGGTGCTGGTGGGCCGGACCCACGCCGGCCGGGGCGCCTGATCCCCTGGTACCGTGAGCTCTTGGGAGGCGGGGCAGAGCCCAGCGGCTGGGACCTGCTCCCCCCCGCCCTCCTCGCCTGCTGGGGGGCCTTCGCCTGCTGGGCCTCCGGCGGGCTGGAGACGCAGCTCTTCACCTTCCTGGTGCTGCTGGGCTTGACCCAGTATCTCCGCGAAGAGCGCCAGGAGGGCCGCCTCCGCCGCTCCTTCATCTGGTTCGCGCTGGCGGCCATGACCCGTCCGGAGGGGGTGCTAGTGTTTGCGGTGGTGGGAGCTCACCGCCTGGTATGGACCCTTGCCGGCGCGGCTGCGCACGCCGCCGGGCGGGCAGAGGGGCTGCGCCGCCGCCTGGACAACGATCTGTCCCGCGACGGGCTCTGGGTGCTGGGCTTTCTG
>JAJRWW010000251.1 GCA_024276595.1 Myxococcota bacterium | reverse complement strand
CCCCCGCGGGGCCCCGAACGGGCTACTCCGGGCTCCGCTTCGCTCCGGCGGAGCCTGCGGCGGGGACTGCTGCGCACCCTCCGTATCCCTGGCGCGGGGAGCCTGGATGTGGACTCCGTGGGCCAACGGCCAACGGCCAACGGCCGGGATGCTCCCATTCACCCCAGGGCCAGGGCCTCAACCTTTGGCACGGTGGCGCTGATGCTCTACCGGAGCCTGGGGCTCCATCGCGAGCAGGTCATTGAGGCCGCAGAGAGACGAGGCGAGGCCTTGGGCGTGCTGCGCTATCGCCGGCAGCAGATGATCTACAATCGCGGCCGGGTGATCGTGGTGGTCAAGGAGCACTTCGGCTTCTTCAGCTTTTACGAGCTCGCCAAGCTGGCGGGCTTCGAGTTTGCCTGACCCTGGGCTCTGAACGTCGACGCCTGAGCCCGGCGCCAGCGTAAAGCCCATCCAAAGGTCCGGCCAGTCCTGACAGCAGGCACATTGGCGGAGTGTGTCCACCTGTGCCCAAGACAGCTTGCTTTGTCGGCAGAGGAGGCGCCGAGCAAGCCTCAGACCGGGAGCTGCCAGAGCGCAGGGCGGCCCAGGGGCGGAGGTGCTCCCGGGCGGCATCACCATGGATCGAAGCCAGTTTGTCTTGACTCCCCTGCCAGAGCCAACCTACCATCCCCTCTCGTGACACGAGCCCGCGGCTGGTGCCTATCAGCGGGGCATCCGAGACCTTTGCCAACCACGGGAGGAGAACCATGGCAGATCAGGGCAGCGAAGACACCGAGGCCGTCCTCAAGGAGAAGATGGAGGAGGTTCGGGCCCAGGCGGGGCAAGACATGGAGATCAAGGTCGATCAGGCCTCCTTCGCCCCCAAGTTCCAGGAGTGGATCGACGACTACGAGCACGACGTGGGCGTGTTCAAGGAGATCCTCCTGGACGAGTCCACACCCAGGGAGCTGCGGAGGCTGCTGGCGGGCGGTCTGATGTACCTGATTCGCCGCTTCGACCTGATCCCGGACTACCTCAAGCCGGTGGGCCTGCTGGACGACGCCATCGTGCTGAGGGTCACAGCGGACCTGGGTGCCGAGCACACCGCTGAGCTGGAGCCCAGGCACATGAAGCCGCTGTTCAAGCTGGCCAACGACGCCGAGACGGTAAGGGAGTTCCTGGGAGACGGCTACCGTGACCTCGAGAACTATGTGCGAAGGCAGCCCGATGACGCGGTTCACGGCATCACCGGAGACGCCGTGGTAGAGCACGCCTCGGTCCGAAGGGAGCTCATCGCCCAGGTGGAGGAGGAGATGAAGAGCTTCGAGGCCAACGCCATCGAGGACGGCGCAAAGGTGGAGCGAGAGCTCAGATCCTACATTCACGCCAAGCTCAACCCAAAGAAGTAGCGAGCACCGCCAGGCCGGGCCCTTTCAAGCTTTGCCACACCCCGCCTGGGGACGCTGCTCCCCGGCCGGCGCCACATGAGCCGGCGCCCGCCTCGAGCCAGGAACATGGGCGTCAAGACCCTCACTCTGGAGCCATCCGAGATCTCCCGCTTCCTCGTCAGGCAGCGCAAAGGCTGGGGTATCGATGCGCTGGACCTCCGCCTGGACCGCTTCCTGGGCGAGATCTTGGAGAAGGCAAACGAGTTCGTCCCCTCCGAGTCGGGATCCCTGCTGCTGGACGACCCCAGGGCCAAGGGCCGTGACGACGCCATCAACACCTTGACCTTCATCGCCTGCTTCGGCCCCCACGCTCCACGCCTCCTGGGCCGCCAGATCCCCCTCAGCGACGGCATCGCCGGGAGGGTCTACTCGGAGGCGAGGCCCTACATAAGTCACGACGTGGCCGAAGACGTCAACTTCAATGACTCCATGGACCGCTACACTGGCTACAAGACCACATCGGTCATCGCCGTGCCTGTGACCGTGCGCAGCTCCATCTTCGGGGTGCTGGAGCTGCTCAACCGGCGCGAGCACACCCACTACTCCAGGGGTGACCTGCTGCTGCTGGAGACCTTTGCCGGCTACATCTCATCCTCCATTCAGAACGCCCTGGACACCATCCGCGCCAGGGAGGCCGCGCGGCGCGACGACCTGACCCGACTGTACAACGACCGCTACCTGCACTACCGCCTGGCCGAGGAGATTCCCAGGGCCGAGCGGGATGCGCTGGACCTTTCGCTGCTGTTTTTGGACCTGGACCACTTCAAGGCGGTGAACGACCGATACGGCCACCTGGTGGGCAGCCGAACCCTCAAGGAGGTGGGATACCTGGTGCAGTCCTGGAACCCGCCCGGGGGGATCCCGGCTCGCTATGGGGGGGACGAGTTCGTGGTCATCTTGCCCGGCTACAGTGCTGAGGAGGCCATGGAGGCCGCCCGGAGGTTGCGCCGCCTGGTGGAGGAGACCTCGTACATGGTGGTGCCAGCAAAGGAGGTCGCCTCCGCAGGTGACGAGGAAGAGACCTTCCAGCCCCTGGACATCCCCATTACCTGCTCCATGGGCGTGGCCTCCCTGAACGAGCACGTGGCTCCCCAGGGCACCCTCCTGCGCCGGCAGAACGCCCTCATCCGGCTGGCCGACAGGGCCATGTACGAGGCCAAGGGCCGCGGCCGCAACCTGGTGCTCATGGCCACCGCCGAGATGCACGACCCGGGGAGGTGAGCCGAACGGGCAATTGTCGACAGCAGCGGACCAGATGGTACCATCGGTCCATGCGTGGCTGGCTGGACAGATTCCTGAGCGACCTGGAGGGAGAGCAGAGGGCCTCCCCCCACACCCTGCGCGCATATCGCCAGGACCTGGAAGATTTCCTACGCCATTGGGAGGAGCTGAGCGGCCCAGCCCCGGCTCCCGACCACCTTGACACCACCGTGATCCGTTCTTATCTTGCCTCCCTGTCCGGACGCCTGAGCCCCAGCACCGTCGGCCGTCGGCTCTCTGCTCTCAGGAGCTTTTGCCGCTACCTGATGCGCTGGGAAGCTCTGGAGCAGAACCCGGCGCGCCTGGTGGCCATGCCCCGCCGTCCAAGACCCCTGCCAGTGGCTCCAGAGCCCGGCGTCCTGGGGCTCTTGGTGGAGGCACCCAGCGCCGACACCCCCCTGGGAGTCAGGGATCGAGCCCTGCTGGAGACGCTCTACGGCGCTGGCCTGCGCCGGGGTGAATGCGTGGCGCTGAACCTCGACGACCTGGATGGCGAGGAGGATGGGATGACCATTCACGTTCGACACGGCAAGCGCGGAAAGCAGCGGATGGTGCCCCTGGGCACCGCCGGCGTGCAGGCCTTGCGAGCGTACCTCCGCCAGCGTCCCCGCCTGCTGGAGAGGGCCCGGGGGGCCGGGTCACCGGAGGCGCTGTTTCTGAACTGCCGGGGCGGCCGCCTTTCGGGGCGGAGCGTGGCCCGCATTGTGGCCAGGTATCGCCCCGCGGCTGGCATGAGCCCGGACGCGAGCCCCCACTCCCTGCGCCACAGCTACGCAACCCACATGCTCGACAGCGGCGCAGACCTGCGCGCCATCCAGGAGCTGCTGGGTCACTCCAGCCTCTCCACCACCCAGCGCTACACCCACGTGAGCATGAGCAGGCTGCTGGAGGTGTACGACGACGCCCACCCCAGGGCTCGCAAGAAGCCGCCGGAGCCATCCTGATCCGAACCGCTCACGCACCCAAGGACACCACATGGCAACAGAATCACTCCCCAAAGTTCGATCCACCACAGTGGTGGGAGTACGCCGCAAGGGACGAGTGGTGCTCGCCGGCGACGGCCAGGTCTCCATCGGCGACTCCATCGTCAAGTCCACCGCGCGCAAGGTGCGCCCCCTTTCCGATGGCAGCATCCTGGCGGGCTTTGCCGGCTCGGCGGCGGACGGAATAGCCCTCTTCGAGAAGCTCGAGGCCAAGCTCAAGGAGTACAACCAGAACCTCACCAGGGCTGCTGTGGAGCTGGCCAAGGACTGGCGCATGGACAAGGTTCTCCGGCGCCTGGAGGCGCTCTTGCTGGTCTCCGACGGAGAGCACATCTACCTGATCTCCGGCACCGGAGACGTGCTGGAGCCTGACGGGGACGTGGTCGCCATCGGCTCCGGCGGCAACTACGCCGTGGCCGCGGCGCGGGCCCTGCTGGCCCACACCGACCTGGACGCCCGCGCCGTCGCCGAGGAGGCCCTCCGCATAGCCTCAGACATCTGCATCTACACCAACGACGAGATCACCTCTCTGGAGATCCCGTCGGACGGGTGAGGGCGCCCGGCGCCCCACAGGAGACCCCACCATGACCGATTCGTCGACAGCAGACTCTGGCCACCTCACCCCCAAGGCAATAGTGGAGCGGCTGGACCGCTACATCATCGGGCAGCACGACGCCAAGCGCGCGGTGGCCATCGCCCTGCGCAACCGCTGGCGGCGGCAACAGGTGCCGGAGAACCTCCGGGACGAGATAGCGCCCAAGAACATCATCATGATCGGCCCCACCGGGGTGGGCAAGACCGAGATCGCTCGCCGGCTGGCCAGGCTCTCCCAGGCGCCCTTCATCAAGGTGGAGGCCTCCAAGTTCACGGAGGTGGGCTACATGGGGCGCGACGTGGACTCCATGATCCGCGACCTGACGGAGATCGCGGTGAGCCTGGTGCGCAGCTCCGAGGAGGAGCAGGTCCGAGATCGTGCCCGCGAGAACGCCGAGGAGCGGGTGCTGGACCTGCTCCTCCCCGCCCCCGCCCGCTCCTTTACCGACCGCCCCGGTGAGGAGGCCACGCCGCAGCCCGCCGGCGAGGGCCCCGACGACACCCGGGAGAAGCTGCGCAAGCTCCTGCGGGCCGGCAAGATGGACGAGCGAAAGGTGGAGATCGAGACCACCGACTCGGTCAACCCCTTCGTGGAGATCATCTCCAACTCTGGTGTCGAGGAGATGGGCTTCAACATCAGTAACATGCTCCCGGGCATGCGCGGCTCCACCAGGCGCCGCAAGGTGAAGATCCCCGAGGCCATGGAGATCCTGACAGAGGAGGAGGCCCAAAAGCTCATCGACATGGACAAGGTGGTGCGAGAGGCCATCAGCCGGGTGGAGCAGAGTGGCATCGTGTTCCTGGACGAGATCGACAAGATCGCCGGCCGGGAGCGAGCCCAGGGGCCGGACGTGTCCAGGGAGGGGGTCCAGAGGGACCTGCTGCCCATCATCGAGGGCTCCACCGTGACCACGAAGTACGGAATGGTCAAGACCGACCATATCCTGTTCATCGCCGCCGGGGCGTTCCACGTCTCCAAGCCCTCGGACCTGATCCCCGAGCTCCAGGGGCGCTTCCCCATCAGGGTGGAGCTGGGCTCTTTGGGCGCCGAGGAGTTCGTCAGGATCCTCACGGAGCCCGAGAACGCCTTGACCCTCCAGTACTCCGCCCTCATGGAGACCGAGGAGATCGAGCTGGAGTTTCGCTCGGATGCCATCGAGACCATCGCTCGCATCGCGGCGCAGGTGAACCAGTCCCACGAGAACATCGGCGCGCGCCGCCTGCATACCGTGATGGAGAAGCTCCTGGAGGAGCTCTCCTTCGAGGCCCCCGAGCTGCCCAGACAGAAGATCCTGGTCACCGAGCAGTACGTGAAGGAGCGGCTCAACGACATCCTGGAGAACGAGGACCTGAGCCGCTACATCCTGTAGCCGCTCTGCCAGCTCTCATGCCAGCCATGGCCCAAGGACATGGAGTATTTTCCTGGCTTCCCTTGATATATGAGACTGTATTGATATCCTTGTTCATCTGGCTGCTTGGTGCCGACGTCAACTCCTCCTTTGGCGCTGTGGCACCCGGGCATTGAGGGGCGTCGATCGCGGAGTCATCCGAGGACAGGAACGTGAGCTGGATTGAAGACAGGAGCCTGCGAAAGGCGATACCAACGCTCCAGGCTGCCGACTTCACTGGCCTGGCCCTCT
>JAJRWW010000019.1 GCA_024276595.1 Myxococcota bacterium | reverse complement strand
TGCCCTGGAGGTGGAGGACTACCTGGCGGCCGAGGAGCTCTTCACCCGGGTGCTCGCCATTGACGCCACCCGCGAGACGCGGCTCATGGCCTACCACGGGGCGGTGGTGGCGCGGCTGCGCCTGGGGCGCTACGAGCATGCCCTCAGGCTCGCCTCCGATGCCCTGCTGCTCCTCTCCTCATGCGGCTCGGGGGCGCCTGGCGCAGAGGATGACCGCGCCCTCCGAGATGGGCTGTCGCAGGCTCAGGAGGTCGCCCGCTGGGCCCTTGCTCACCCCGAGGCGGCCGCGCAGATGCGACGGCGCCAGAGGATGGAGGCCCAGCGAGAACGTCGGTCCCTTCAAGCCTCGGATCCGACCCCGCTGGGGCGATCCGAGATGTGGCCTCCAGGGGTCAGGTTTGCCTACCGTTTTTTGGTGCAGGGGCTCCTGGGAGCCGGACTGCTGGCCATGGCCGGCGAGCGATTACCCCCGGCGCGAAGGCTGCTTCAGGCGGCGCTCCTGGTGTCGCGGTACGATGTCAGAGGGCAAAGGGACGTCTGCTGGCACCTTTGCCAGGTGGACGAGGCCCTGGGGCTCTCCCAGGAGGCCGAGAGCCACCGGGCCATGTACGAGAAGCTGAACCGGCGGGTACGACGGTCGCTCCAGCGTCTTCGCTGGACGAACTGAGGTGCCCGTAATTAACATTGATTTCGTGGCCAGGTAGGGTAATTTCGGGGAGCTTGCGTGGGGCCTCGGCCGCTGCCGTCGACTGTGGCTCCGACGCTGGTATTGGCCGGAGAAATGGAGTAGGATGCTCCACGCTTGGACTGGAAACGGGCTCACGGGCCGCGCGTCCGGGCTGGAGTAGGGCACAGGGCACGGGCAGTGTGCTCCATTTCAGCCGATAGCGTACTATACAGGCATCCAGGAGAGTTTTAATGAGTGCCAGAAAATGCTCTTCATGTGGTCACACGACGAAGAGTGAGGTTCCTTTTTGCAGCAACTGTGGCGCCCTTTTTCCCATCGGCGATGAGCAGAAGCTCATGCGGGAGGTCATCGGGGCCAGCTTCGACCTGAAGTGGGTGATTGTGGGGGCGCTGGTGATTCTGGTGCTGCAGGTGGGCCTGCTGGGGGGGCTGTGGTCGCTGTGGGGCAAGAAGATCCTCGTGGGAGAGAAGGGCAGAAGCCTGCTGGACGTCAACCTGGATTCCATCTCCCCCTCCTGGGGTCCCAACACGGGCCACACCCGCGTTCGCTTGACGATCAAGCCGGACAACGATGGCGTGAACACCGCGCAGACCGTCGTGGCGGTGAGCTTCGGTGGGGTGAAGGCGGAGCGCTTTCATCTTCTCAACCTCAGGGTGAAGAAGAAGGTCTGCGCCAAGAACTGCGCCAATCAGATCGCGGCCATGCAGGTGTACCAGGAGTGCATGAAGCCCTGCGACCCGGCGGCGCTGAAGGCCGAGGATGTCGCCGTCAAGAAGTGCAAGAAGGCCTGCGATGACGTGGACAAGGACGAAAAGCTGGACGTCGCGAAGAAGAAGAAGGCCAAGGCTCGCCTGAAGTGTGATGCCTGTGAGACCAGGCAGCGCAACTTTCTCCAGAGGGACTGGACGTGCAAGCGAGTGTGTCCCAAGAAGAAGAAGAACGCCGACGCGGAGGCCTACCGCTGCACCACCTGCAAGAAGGCCATGCCCATCTTCGAGGCCCGTGCGAAGGCGTGTCGTGCAAACGTAACCGCCTGCTGGGCCTACAAGGACGACCTGGGCCGGAAGGCGCCGCCAAAGATGCCCAGCCGCTCCGCCTTCAAGACCGAGGCCGCCTTTCGCAAGGCAATGAAGGCCTTCCACAGGAACGTGAAGGAGAACAAGCTGGAGAACAAGCGGGCGGCCGAGCGAGAGCGGAGGCAGCTTCGCACAATCGTCAACGTGTACACTCCGCCCCTCCCCAAGAAGGTGGGGCATGTCCCCGTGAAGATCATCTTCAAGTCCGGCGAGGAGCTGAGTCGTCACCAGGGGTTTTACTTCGTGGCGCCCAAGGACGGGGACAAGCACCCGAAGATCACCAAGACCAAGAAGGTCCTGCACGACCCGGTGCGCACGGGCGGCTTTTGGGTGCTGCTGGGGCTCTCCTGCCTGTTCTACTTCCTCGGTGGCTTCACGGTGGGGCGGGTCTCGCCGGGCATCGGCATGAAGGAGCCGCTCACCACTGGCCTCTTCGCGTGGCTGGTCTTCGAGGGGGTCCTCTTCGCTCTGGGGGCGGCGGGCTCGGCCCAGATGTTCACGATCTTCATCGGTGCGCCGGCCTTCATCGGCGCCTCGCTCATGGGCGCCGCCCTGGGCGAAAAGTTGGCAGAGGTCTGACGCCCGGAGCGGGCGCGCTCACACAATGAACCTGCTAGGTCATCAGTGCCGCTCCTGCGGCCATCGGAACCCCAGAGAAGCGAAGTTCTGTCGGGTGTGCGGCACTGTCACCAGCCCCCCGGACACGGGCAGCCTGGACGAGCCGGGCTTTGACTGGCTCTGGATGGCGGGCGGCACTGTCATCATCACCCTCGCGGCGCTGGCTTTCCTCTATGGAATAAACGAGGCCCTGGGCTCCCAGGTCATCATGTGGACCATCAGCAGGCGCTTCTTTCTGCTGATAACCATAGTGGCCTTCTCCTTTTTCGTGGGCGGCATCCTGGTTGGACGCATGTCCGCTGGGGTCACCCTCAAGGAGCCAGCCGCGGCCGGCGCGGTCGCCTGCCTGGTGGTCTTCTTCGTGGCAAAGAACTATGTCTGGGCGGGCGCGCAGCGCCTCCCGGTCTTTGACGTGAAGGTGACTTACATTGTCCTGATGATGCCCGTGTGTGTGGGGCTGGCCTACATCGGAGGGTGGGTCGGGGAGAAGTGGCAGGGCACAATATAGCGTCAGTTCTGGGCATGGGGGGGGCCACGTACGGCCTTGACTTTGGGGCCACAGTAGATACGTTGCTTGCGTGACAACAGGCGGAACATACCATGTCAGATCCCCAAGATATCGAGCTCGTTGAGGAGCTCCCAGACAAGATCCCGATCCTGCCGCTGCGCAACTCGGTGCTCTTTCCCGGCTCCATCATTCCCATCGACGTGGGCAGACGCAAGTCCGT
>JAJRWW010000250.1 GCA_024276595.1 Myxococcota bacterium | reverse complement strand
CCTCGCTAGTCGGAGGCCTTCTTTGCCGCGGGCTTCTTCGCCGCGGGCTTCTTCGCCGCGGGCTTCTTCGCCGCGGGCTTCTTCGCCGCGGGCTTCTTCGCCGCGGGCTTCTTTGCCGCGGGCTTCTTTGCCGCGGGCTTCTTCGCCGCGGGCTTCTTCGCCGCGGGCTTCTTCGCCGCGGGCTTCTTCGCCGCGGGCTTCTTCGCAACGACGACAGGCTCGGATGTAGCCGAGGTCACCCCGGCGGGCTCGGAGGTGCCGGGATCGGAGGTGGCCGAGACCACCTCGGCTGACTCGGGGGCGGCGGGCTCGGAGATGGCCGAGACCACCTAGGCGGGCTCGGAGGTGGCCGAGGCCACCTTGGCGGGCTCGGCGGTGGCCGAGGCCACCGCGGTGGGCTCCGCCTCAGCCGGAACGGCGGCTGCCGACTCACGTGCCACCGGGCGAACATTGTCGCGGTACCGGTCCAGGCTCACGACGTCGGGGAAGGCCTTGAGAAAAGAGGCAAAGGATCGGAAGCCGAGCTGGCCCTCGTCAAAGCCTGGCTGCAGTTGCACGAGAGCCTCCTTCACCTTTCCCATGCGTATGGAGGAGGAGTCCCCCAGCGCCAGCGCAAAGGCCCTCGCCAGAAGATCGGCCGTGTCGCGCTGCACCTGCGGCGTCATGCTGGAGGGTCTCGGTGCCCTCGCCACGGGACGGCTCGGTCGGTCTGGCTCGGATGCACCCTGGGCGGTAGACGCGGACCTGGACGATGGCCCACCGGCTCTAGATTCGCTCTGCCGGGAGCTGGCACCCCGAGACCTGGAGTCACTCCTTTGGTGGGCGCTCCCCTGGACGCTGGAGCCACGAGTAGGATTCTGCCCGTTCTGGCGAGGCGCCCCATTCTCCACCGCGTCTCCCTCAGGGCTCCAGAGCACCTCCACCCTGCCCCCATCCAGCACCCGGACCACGCGGCCGTAGCTCCGCAGAAACCGGGTGAAGTTTGAAGCGCCGTAGTTCTTCTCGGAGAAGGTAGGATCGTGCTTGCGCATCCGGTCCTTGAGCAGGCTAGCGCGAAACCTCCTCCCGTACTCGTCCACGAGCTGGACCAGGGCACGCTTCATGCGCGCCTCTCCCTCCTCGCGGGAGTAGTCCTTCATGGCCATTCCCACCAGGCTCTCGTAGAAGATGAACTCGTGGCACTGCTTGACCAGGATGTTGCTGGCGGCTGACCGCGCGGAGATCCCCACGATGCGCTTGCCGTAGTCCCTCAACCGCTGAGCCAACACCCCGAAGTCCGAGTCGCCGCTACAGATGACAAAGGTGTCGATGTGCTGCCTGCGGAATAGGATCTCCATGGCGTCGACGCAGATGGCGGTGTCAGTGCGATTCTTGTCGCTGGTGCCATAGCTGGGCAGAAAAACCATCTGCACGCCCTCCTCCAGGAACTGGCGCTGGTACTGGCGGTAGCGTCCCCAGTCCGCGTAGGCGCGACGGATCATGACCTCCCCCCGCTCAGTGAGGTGATCGATGACCTTCTTGACCTTGAATGATTCGTGGATGCCCAGGACGATGTTCTCCAGGTCGAAAAACACCGCCGTCCCGCCCAGCTCGTTGCCCGAGTCCAGGGCGATCTGGTCCATGTCGATGAGGCTCTCTCGGATGCGCATGCCCGGAAAGTAGGCCCACCGGGCCGGTCAGTCAACCTTGACGGCGGCCAATGGCCTGGAAGATCCCGTCCGGGGCGGACATCTGCCAGGCATTGACCGCGGGGGCCAACGCTGCTATCGCATACTCTCTTGATTGCCGTGGGTTTCGCCCACAAGAGGACGTCATGAACGAGACCGCGATGGACAGCAAGACCTTCATGGACACTGGCCTCCCTCTCTTTGCGGGGCTGCCACACAAGATCGCTGACCTGAGCCCCGAGTCGGTGCGTTTCGGTCGCAAGGAGCTGGATCTGGCGCTCGTGGAGATGCCCGGCCTGGTGGCCCTGCGCGAGGAGTACGCTGGCCTCAAGCCCCTGCAGGGAGCAAAGATCATGGGCTCTTTGCACATGACCATCCAGACCGCCGCCCTCATTGAGACCCTGGTACAGCTCGGCGCTGAGGTGCGCTGGGTCTCTTGCAACATCTTCTCCACCCAGGACCACGCCGCTGCAGCGGCGGTGGCGGGCCCTGATGGCAGCGCCCAGACTCCCAGGGGAGTGCCGGTCTTTGCGTGGAAAGGGGAGACGCTCTCGGAGTACTGGTGGTGCACCCTGCAGGCGCTCGTGTGGCCCGACGGCTCCGGCCCCAACCTGATCCTCGACGACGGCGGCGACGCGACCCTGGTCGTGCACATGGGGTGCGAGTACGAACAGAGCGGAGAGATCCCGGCGGTGGAGACGGCCGACAGCCAGGAGCTCGGGGTCATTCTGTCGCTCCTTCACCAGGTCCGGGCCGCAAGGGGAGACAGGTTCTGGCACGGGCTCGCCTCGACCATCCGCGGCGTCTCCGAGGAGACCACCACCGGAGTGCACCGCCTCTACGAGCGCGTGGAGAATGGCACTCTCCTGTTTCCCGCCATCAACGTCAACGACAGCGTCACCAAGTCCAAGTTCGACAACGTCTACGGCTGTCGCCACTCCCTGGTGGACGCCATCATGCGCGCCACCGACGTGCTCATCGCGGGCAAGAGGGCGCTGGTCTGCGGATTTGGCGACGTGGGAAAGGGCTCGGTGCAGTCCCTCAGGGGCCAGTCCGCCAGGGTGGCGGTCACCGAGGTGGATCCCATCTGTGCGCTTCAGGCGTGCATGCTGGGGATCGACGTGGTCACCATAGACGACGTGGTGGAGGACTTCGACATCTTCGTCACCACCACAGGCAACAAGTCGATCATCGGCGTCCGCCACATGAGGCGCATGAAGCACAACGCCATCGTGTGCAACATCGGCCATTTCGACAACGAGATCGACATGGGCGACCTGGAGAAGCTGGTGGCCGCAGGAGAGGTGGACAAGATCCAGATCAAGCCCCAGGTGCACGAGTACCACTTCAAGACCACCACGCACGGTCCGGAGGGGAGAGGTCACTCCATCCTGGTGCTGGCCGAGGGGCGCCTGGTGAACCTGGGCTGCGCCACTGGCCACCCGAGCTTCGTCATGAGCGCCTCGTTCACCAACCAGGTCATGGCACAGATGGAGCTGCACAAAAACGCCGAGAGCTACGGCAAGACCGTAACTGTTTTGCCCAAGCACCTGGATGAGAAGGTGGCCAGGCTCCACCTCGGGAAGTTCGGAGCCAAGCTCACCACCCTCACCGAGGAGCAGGCCCGGTACATCGGAGTCCCGGTGGATGGCCCTTACAAGAGCGACCTGTACCGCTACTGATGGTGCCCACTGGTGGTGCCCGCCGATGGTGCCCGGCTTCCTCGAGCAGGTGGCTCCTCGCGCAGGCGAGCCGGTGAGCCAGTGACCGCCCCACAGGAGGCAGGAGCCCGCCCCAGGTGCCTGAGCTGCCACCGTCCGGTGCAGATGTGCGTCTGCCGCCTGCTCCCCCATGGGCCGGCGGTGCAAAACAGGACCACAATCTTCATCCTCCAGCACCCCCGCGAGAGGTTCCACGCCAAGGGGACGGCAGTGCTCGCCCTGCGCGGCCTGGCCAGGGTGCACCTGCAGGTGGCACATTTCGACAGCCAGGGAGAGCCCGCACGGGAGATGGATCTGCCGCCTCGCTGCGGCCTGCTGTACCCACACCCGCGCTCGATCCCCCTGGAGACCCTGCCCACCTCCGAGCGCCCCGAGCACCTGCTGCTGCTGGACGGCACCTGGGGCAACGCTCGACGGCTCTATCGCTGCAACCCGTGGCTGCACGGCCTGCCGCACTACCACCTGGAGCCGGCCACGCCAGAGCGATACCGGATCCGCGGGGAGCCCGACGAGCGGGGCCGATCCACCATTGAGGCCATCGTGGCCGGCTTGAGGGTGCTGGAGCCAGACATTCCCGGGCTAGACCTGCTGCTCGATGCCTTCGACCAGATGATCGACCAGCAGATTGCCGTCATCCAGCGGGAGGCGGCGGGCTCCCGAAGGCGGCTGAGGCTGCCCCCCCGACGCCCCCTCCACGCCCCGCTGCTCGAACGTCCTGAGAAGGTGCTAGCCCTTTACACCGAGCCTGTGGCCTGCGGCGGAGATCGGCCTCTGCCCCTGCACTGGGTCGCCCTACGCCCTGCCAGCGGCGATACATTCGAACGTCTGCTGAGGCCGGAGGGGGGCCAGCCCAGCCCGCGCCACCTCGCACACATGGAGCTAACTCCCGGCGACCTGGCCGCCGGCACAGGCGCACAGGAGCTCCGTCGAGATTGGGATGCCTTCTTGGGAGAAGGGGCAGTCGTCGTCGCCTGGAGCCAGTCCGCCCTGGACCTGGCGGCAGCCTGGACCTCGACCCCCTACCACCCCCTGCTCCTCAAGGCCGCCTACTGCAACCTGAGGCGCTCTGGCTGCGGCTCCCTCGCACAGGTGCTCAAGGCCGAAGGTCTGCGCCCCCTCGCCCTCCCCTTTCGGGGTCGCTCTGGCCGCCGCCTAGCCCAGACCCTGGCGGTGATGCGCCTGCTCTCCACAGCACAACCCCTGGATCCCCCGCGTCCAGCCCTGTGAGACATCTGCCTGCCCGCCCTCCCGAGTGTCACCTAGATTGGCCCAGATGGCGATGATATAGTCATCAGGAGCCTTGCTCTCTCCGAGCACCGCAAAGAGGACAACCCCATGCGCCCTGACTCCCTTGCACCTAGACTCCAAGAACTGCAACTGGATCGAAGTGGCTCGCTCTCGCTGCCCTTGGTGCTCGCTGTGCTCCTGGCCGCTGGCATCTTCGGGTGCACGGTGAGCTTCGACGCGCCTGACGGCGAGGAGTGCGGCAACGGTCGCATCGACAGAACCGAGGCCTGCGACGACGGAAACCTGCTGTCAGGTGATGGCTGTGACGAGACGTGCATGTCCGAGGCTGGTTGGACATGCTTTGGCCAGCCATCGCTCTGCTCCACCATCTGCGGGAACGGCATCACCAGCGGCATGGAAAGCTGCGACGATGGAAACACCGAGGCCGAGGACGGCTGCTCCCCCACCTGCGCCATCGAGCAAGGGTGGCAATGCGTGGGCCAGCCCAGCGACTGCGCACCGCGCTGCGGCGATGGGCTGCTGGCCGGCGAAGAGAAGTGCGACGGCGACACCATGGCGGTCACGAGCTGCTTCGACCTGAACCTGGGAGGAGGAGCCCTCGCGTGCCTTCCCAACTGTGAGCTGGACCTGTCCGACTGTGAGGTCCAGGCCGAGTGCGGCAATGGGCAGGTGGAGTACCCTGAGGTCTGCGATGGCAACACCTTGGCGGGCGAGACCTGCCAGTCCCAGGGGTTTCAGACCGGAGAGCTGGCGTGTCTCCCGGGCTGTGACGGATTCGACACCAGTGGCTGCTCTGGCACCTGCGGGGACAATGAGAAAAACGGCGCTGAGGTCTGCGACAACTCGGACCTGGGCGAAGCCACCTGCGCCACGCTCGGGTTCGACGGGGGAGCCCTCGCCTGTGCGCCGGACTGTGCCAGCTTCGACACGTCCGGCTGCTCTGGGGGCACCTGCGGAGATGGGTACCTGGGCTCCTCTGAGGCCTGTGACGGCGCCAACCTGGCGGGTCATACCTGTCAGAGCTTTGGCTACTATGGTGGCTCTTTGGCCTGTGCGCCGGACTGCTCCGACTTCGACCTCTCTGGCTGCAGCGGCACTTGCGGCGACGGGGTCATAGATCCGTCCGAGGTGTGCGACTCTTGGAGCCTCGGGGGCGAGACCTGCCAGTCCCAGGGATACGACGCCGGCAGCCTCGGCTGCTCCTCCAACTGCGCCAGCTTCGACACCTCGGACTGCAGCTACTCCTGCGCCATCAACTGTGGTGGGCCGGGCTGCGACAACCAGCCCTGCGGCGCTGACGGCCTGGTCTGCCAGGGGGGCTCCTGCCTCTGCTCAGGCAACGGGGGGGCGCCTCAGTCCGCAGAGACCGCCTGCTCCGATGGGTACGACAACGACTGCGACGGGCTCATCGACTGCCAGGACGACCAGTGCTCCAGCGCTCCCTGCGGGGCAAACGGACTCGAGTGCCTCGACGGCGCCTGCCAGTGCACGGGAGACGGCGGAACCCCTCAGGCGAGCGAGACCTACTGCAACGACAGCGCCGACAACGACTGCGACGGACAAATCGACTGCGACGACTCGAGCTGCGCGGGCGCGCCCTGCGGCCTCTACGGGAGGCTCTGCAGCGGCGGCGCCTGCGTCTGCTCTGGAAATGGCGGCACACCGCAGTCGAGCGAGACCTATTGCAACGACAACGCCGACAACGACTGCGACGACCTCATCGACTGTGAGGACAACGGCTGCGAGAACCGGTCGTGCGGAGCCTTCGGTCTGACATGCAGTTCGGGCGCTTGCATCTGCTCCGGAAACGGCGGCACACCGCAGTCGAGCGAGACCTACTGCAACGACAACGCCGACAACGACTGCGACGGCCTCGTCGACTGTGAGGACAATAGCTGCGAAGGAACATCTTGCGGGGCCAACGGCCTCGTGTGCGCGGGCGGAAGCTGCGTCTGCTCCTCGGGCCTGAGCACGGAGAGCGACTGCGCCGACGCAGTCGATGACGACTGCGATGGCCTCACTGACTGCGCGGACAACGACTGCTCTGGCAGGTCGTGCGGGGCCAACGGCATGCAGTGCCTTGGGGGCTCATGCACCTGCTCCGGAAACGGCGGCACACCGCAGATCGCCGAGATCCACTGTGATGATAATCACGACAACGACTGCGATGGGCTCATCGACTGCGAGGACATTGACTGCCTGGACCTCCCCTGTGACCCATACAACGCTGGCTACGTGTGCAGCTTCTCCGGCTCCTGTGGACCGCCCAACTGAGCCGGAAGCGCCCGTTCTCCGCCGGTTGCACAGCTCCTCTGCAGCCCCTTTGGCTGCACCATGGTGACACCGTGCTCGTTTTTGAAAGCGGATATGCGACGGTGCACCTGGACCCAAGCACATGGGAACGCTCACTGTCTGCGCCATAGCCGTTGGGCTCGCCATGGACGCCTTCTCCGTGGCCGTGGCCACCAGCGTCACCTTGCGCCCCCTCACCGGCCGCCACGTCTTCAGGTTCGCCTTCCACTTCGGGCTCTTCCAGGCCGGGATGCCTCTCCTGGGCTGGCTCGTCGGCCGAACCGTTACGCAGTGGGTGGAGACCTGGGACCACTGGCTGGCCTTCGGCCTCTTGGCCCTGGTAGGTGGAAAGGCGGTCGTGGATGGCCTTCGCCCCATGGCGGAGGGGGCCTCGGAGGGCGCGAGGGCTCCCAGTGACCCAACCAGGGGATGGTCCCTGCTGCTGCTATCTCTCGCCACCAGCATCGACGCCTTCGCGGTGGGTCTGAGCCTTGCCTGGCTAGGTTCGAGCATTTGGCTGGCCGCGGTTGTCATCGGGCTGGTCACTGCGGCGCTCACAGCCACCGGCATGTACCTGGGTCACCTCCTCGGATCGCGCCTGGGCCACAGAACCTCCATCCTCGGCGGTCTGGTTCTCATCGCCATAGGCATGAAAATACTCATTGAATCTCATTGGTAACAGTGTCGCCTAACACATTTAGGCCCATATCAAGCCTTAAGACTTGACATCTACTGTCAAGCTGATAAGAGATGTAAGCAATCGCTTCCACGGAGAGACCAGATGAGTCACGAGCCGAGAATGCCTGTTCCCCGCTCCCCGGCTGAAGCCGCGTGCGCCCTACCACAGGAGCTGCGATGCACCTGCGGGAGCCTCATGGCCCGCCTGCTGGCCGGCGACATTGAGCTGAAGTGCAGGCGATGCAAGCGAGTGCTCCTCATCGAATCCGACGTTCGCGCCACCGGAAAGCTCACCAGCAATGGCAGCATTCTGTGCGAGTGCGCACACCCCTCCAAGGAGAGCCAGCGCGCCCTGTGACCACCTGATCTCAGCCAACCCGCGCCGGGCGCTTCGTCCGACGCGACGAATCGACGAGGCCAGAGGCCCCTCGAGCCCCGCGCCCCCCAAGAACCTGCTCACCCCGGTGAGCCGACACCAGGCCGACCGCGAGCCAAGTGCCGGTGGGCGCCTGCGTCCCCCATGCGGGCGTCTCCGGCCTCCGACAGGTTCGAGAGCGCGGCCTGCAGAGGAGAAAGATCATGCATCACAAGACAGGCTCAATCCCCCTCTGGTGCGGGGCTGCCTCAATCCTGCTCCTGGGCACAGCGCTTTGGCCCCAGGGCGCATGGGCCGACCGCCGCACCTTCAGCTACAGCTACGGCTACATGACCCTCCCAGCGGGGGCCATCGAGGGAGAGCATTACCTGGACGCCAAGATTGCCAGGAGGGACAACCCATCCACACCAGATCTCGAGTCCACCATCGGCGCCAACATGAGGCACATGGTAGAGGTGGAGTACGGGATCACAGATCACTGGGACTTCGGCCTCTACAACGTCTTCGAGCAAAAGCAGTTTGGTCGATTCTCGTATCGAGGAATCAAGCTCAGGAGTCGATACCGCTTCGGTGAGGAGGGGAAGTGGTTTGTGGACCCGGCCGTCTACGGAGAGCTGGTAGTCTACCTGGACGAGGTGAAGCTGGAGGAGGTCCTGATCCTGTCCAAGAGGTTCTTCATGTTCGAGGTGCTCATCAACCTCAAGGCTGAGCAGGAGTGGAAGATCGCCGGTCCCGACAGGGCCTTCAAGCTGGAGCTCGTGCCCTCGGCGGGCTTCGCCTGGCACATCAACCAGTGGGTTGCCGTGGGGGTGGAGTACGTGGGGAAGGTGGAGGTGGAGCGCGGGCTTGTCAGCCACTCCCACTACGTAGGTCCCTCCTTGAGCCTCTCCGGAAAGCGCTTCTACTGGTCCCTCGGGTTCCACCCGGAGGTCGCTTCTTCCGAGGGGAGGCGCCTTGGATACCAGGCTCGCTCCCTGTTCGGGTTGGTGTTTTGAGGGCCCGCGCCAGGGCAAGCCTGGCCGCCGCACTGGTGTCAACGCTCTTGATCTTTGCGGTTTTCGTGGGCGCCTGCGTCACCGTGGGGTGGTCTCCAGGACAGACCATCTTCCGCTCCAAGTGCGGCGCATGCCACCCGCGGCCCTCCAGGTCCCGCTTCGACCGCGAGGGCTGGAGCCGGGTCCTCGATCGCCACTCCAGGAGGTTCACGCTCAACCCCGGAGACAGAAAGAAGCTGCTGCGGTGGCTCGCCGCTGGCTCCTCGAGGAGGCCCTCGAGCAGACCCGGGGGCTCCCCATAGCCACCCCCGGGCTCCTTTTCGAGAAAAGCGGCCCCTGGAGCAGTTCCCCCAACCACCCGCAATCTCCGGGAAACATCGCATGGTCCTTGACGAAATGGGGATCCGGGGTCATGTGGTTTCTACCCTTGCCTCCGCGGTCGGGCTGGCAGGTGGTCCGCTCGGAGGTAGCTGTCGCAAGTGTCCTGGTCCGTACTCCTCAACATCGCCCTCCTGCTCGTGTCGATCCTCCTCCTCTGGAAGGGCTCTGACTGGCTGGTGGACTCCGCCGCCAAGGTGGGTCGCCGCCTGGGAATGTCCGAGGTCATCGTGGGCCTGACCATAGTGGCCTTTGGCACCTCCGCCCCGGAGTTCGCCGTGACCTTCTCGGCGGCCCTCTCGGGCAAGGCCGACATCTCCGTGGGAAACGTGGTGGGCTCCAACATCTTCAACCTGGGGATCATCCTGGGCCTCTGCGCCATGCTCATCCCACTGCGCACGAACCGGGAGGTGGTCTACAGGGATGGCTTCATCCTCCTGGGCACCACCGGGCTGCTTTTTTGGTTTCTCTCCGACGGCACCCTGCAGCGCTGGGAGGGCGCGGTGCTCTTTGGCGGCCTGGTCAGCTACCTGCTGCTGCTATTTGCGTGGCGCAGAAAATGGGGCGACTACAGACCCGAGGATGCCCTGGATCCCAACCGCTCCATGATCGCCAAGATCCCTCCGCAGGCCACGCTGGGGGATATCCTCATGCTCTTTGCTGGCATCGGCGGCGTGGTGCTGGGGGGCCATGTGCTGGTAACCGCGGCCGCGTCCCTGGCGCGAACCTTTGGCGTGTCGGAGTGGACCATCGCCGTCACCATCGTGGCGGCTGGCACCTCGGCCCCGGAGGTGGCCACCTCCATCACGGCGGCCGTAAAGGGCTTTCACGGCATGTCCGTGGGCAACCTGGTGGGCTCGGACCTGTTCAACCTCCTGGGAGTGCTCGGCGCCGCCGGCCTCATGCGCGAGCTCTCCATCTCCAGCGGAGCGGTGAGCAGCGTGGCCATGCTCTGCGCCATGGTGGCCATCGTGGTGCTGTTTATGCGCACCGGCTGGCGCCTGTACCGGTGGGAGGGAGCCGTCCTGATCCTGCTTGGGATCTCCCGCTGGGTGCTGGACTTCCTGGGCCGCTGAGGTCCCTACCGCCGCCCCACCTGGACCGGCACGTGGAGTCTCCCGATGCTACAGGATCCGCCCAAGGGGAGCGGCGCTGCGCACGATCACCACCGAGCAGTGGGCCTGCCCGGCCACCAGCTCGCTGAATGAGCCCACAGCACCGGTTGTGATGATGCCGCCCCGGGCCGAGCCCACCACGAGCAGATCCAGCTCCCTTGTGCGGTCCACGATGGCTCCCAGGGGGTTGTCCGACCGGAGCAGCTCGGTGCGATAGGGCACCAGGCTACTGTGGCGCGAGATGGCCTCAATCTGCACCTGCCTGGCGTGGCGCAGGTGCTCGTGCTCGTAGTACTGGGGCATCACGTTGAGGTAGGTCACCTCCCCGCCGTACTGCTCTGCCAGCGTGGAGCCGACTCGCACCATGAGGCCCAGGTTCGCACCTCCGCCCCCCAGGGACACGCCGATCCTTTGGGGTGAACGATCCTCGGTGAGCTGAAGCAAGATGAGATCCGTCCGCACCTTCTTGACCACCTCGTCCAGCAATGGAGAGGGCCCCGCGTCCGGCTGCACTGACCACCCCATGACCACGAGCTGGCACTTCTCCTCGATGGCGGCATCCCTGATCCCCTCCGGCAGGCTGCGGGCGCCGCGCACCACCTGCCTCAGGGTCACCCCCTGCTCGGCGGCGATCTCGTCGGCTCGCTCCATGACATCCACCGCCTCGTGAATGCCGCTGGGCCGGCGCAGGGCCTCCCTGGGGGACTGCCCCTCGGCCGCGAGCACCACGTTGAGCACGACGATCTCCCCTCCCCCGGGGGGCAAGAGGGCCGCCGAGACGGAGAGCAGGCTCTCCTGGGTGCGAGGGTTTGCCATGGGAACGAGGATGCGCTCCCCTCGCCGCAGCAGCGGCGTGGTCCCATCGTCGGCCAGGCTCACGGAGAAGCCGGCCTGGCCGCGCTTCTCCGCCGAGTAGGAGTACGTAAGGAACACCGCGCAGCCGGCGCCCACCAGCACGCCGCCAAACATGAGCGACTGCCAGTCCAGGGTCAGCAGCAGCGCGGCGTTGGCCACCAGCGCCCCCCAGGGCACGGCGCGGCGCCACAGGGGCACGACGGGGTCTGTCTCCTGCCTGGCCTGATAGAGCCGATGCAGCGCCACCGAGATGGGGAGCATGGAAAAAAGCAGCGCGAAGTTGGCCGCCTTGGCGATGAAGGCCAGGTCCGCGAGCAGCACCACCGCAACGGTGAGGAGCCCGCCGGCCACGAGGGCCGCAACCGGAACCTGGGTCGCCTCCTGGAGCGTGCCGAGCTGCCACGGGAGCAGACGATCCCGCCCCATGGCGTAGATCTGTCGTCCCTGGCTCACCAGGGTGGAGTTGAGGGCCGCGGCAGAGGCCAGCACCGCGCCCACGCCGATGAGGATCGCGCCGTAGACCCCGATGGACCGGGAAGCCATGAGCACGAGCGGGGCATCGGAGCTGGCCAGCTCCTTCCAGTCCACCGCAGCCACCGCCACCACTGCCACCAGCAGGTAAAACAGGAGCGCGATGCCCATGGAGACGAGCATGGCGCGTGGGACCGTGCGCTCGGCCTCTAGCACCTCCTCGGCGCTGTTGGCGATGAGCTGGTATCCAAAAAACGAAATATAGATCAATGAAATTGCTGCTCCAACGCCTCCCAGGCCATTGGGCAAGGCAGGCGAGAAGCGGCT
>JAJRWW010000018.1 GCA_024276595.1 Myxococcota bacterium | reverse complement strand
GGAGTGGATCGAAGGGTTGGCCTCACCGGCGCTGGATCCCCATCTCACGGCCATCATGGCCCTTTTGGGGCCGCAGGTCATCACCTGGCACGCCCACTCCCCTGACCGCTATGGCCTGTCGAGGGAGCAGCGAGCCGAGACGCTCTCAGCCCCCCCCAGGATAGCCGAGCTGGTCGGCCCCGCGGCCAGGGCGGTGGGGGTGACCCCCCCGGTGGTTTTCATCACGCCGGAGCGCCAGGCCCGGCTGATACACGTCAACCTCGCGGTGGCCGGGCGCTATCAGCCCGCCCTGGCCGCCGGCAAGGTGGCCCTGGAGATTGCCAACGAGGGGGTGCTGCGCTTCATGCTGGGTCGAAAGCTCACCTACATGCGCGCCGAGCACCTGCTGTGCACTGAGGTGGACGGACCCGAGGATCTCCTGGGGCTGCACCTGGCCGCGGCAGGCCTGCTCCGACCGGGCCTGTTGCCCCCTCCAGGTGCCGTTGTTGCCGGGCGGCGGCGGGACCGGGCAGAGGCGCTGCTCCGGGAGTACCTGTCGAACAGGGCGAGGGCACAAGCTCTGGGGCGCGCCCTGGACGCGGCTGGGGATCGGGTAGACGCACACCGCTGGGCCACCTGGCTCGCCGCCACCGAGGAGACATCCTTCAGGTGTGGGCTCCTGCTGGCGGACGACCTCCCTGCCGCCTTCTCCATCCTGGAGATGGACGACGTGAAACCGGGAAATGACCGCGAATCGGAGCTCTGCTACAATGCCCTCTATCGTTTCTTCGTCTCGCCCGGGTTCGGGCGGCTGAGGCGACGGCTCACCGCCCTCGAGGAAATGAGCGTGGACCGCGCCTGAGCGCCTGGCCGATCCTGGCTGGCCCGGCGATCCCTGGCGCTGTCTGGCGACGTCGTACAGCCCTGGCAGCGCTCACACCCGATGGAGCCCGAACCTCGTGGAGCCCTGAATTGTTGCGACGTGCGATCCTTCTGAGCCTGTCGCTGCTGGCCGCCGAGCTGGGCCTGGTGGTCCTGGCCATCTGGGGTCTGGTTCACCCACCCCGGCTCACGAGCGCCGTGAACATGGGCCTGGCCCTCGGGTGTTTTTTCGGAGCGGCGGTGGTCCTCGCGGCCCTCTCCGCCCGGTATGTTGGCGGCTTGAGGCGGTTGATCGAGCATCGCCGGAAGCGGCCCGCGGTGCCAGGCCTTGCGCCGCTACACGACCTGCGCCGGTCCCTGGCCACCCAGGCGGCCCTCGGCTGCCTGGTGGTGGCGGCCTCGGCTGCCGTGTTTGCCTCGCTGCTGGCTCAGCTCACCCGCTGGACAGCCATGGGAATAGCGGCCTCCGTGGCGGCCGCCACCAGCGCGGCGGCGGTGGTGGAGATGTGGCGTCCGGCGCTGCTGGGGCGACTGCTGGGAGAGCTGGCTGGCGGCAGGCGGGAGACCGGTGGCTCCAGGTGGCAGCGGCAAACCCTGACCTGGGATCTGCTCTGGACAGGGGTGGCCACAGGCGCCGCAGGAATGCTGGCGGTGGCCCTCTTCATTCGCTTCTTCATCCCGCTGCGCCTCTCCCTGCGGCACCTGCTGGTGGCCTACTTTCCGGCGACCATTCTGGCGGTTGCTGGCCTGTGGCTCCTCGCCTCCTTCCGGCTCATGCGCCCCCTCAGGCGCTACCTGGTCGCCCGGAGCCGCGGCTCCACAGCCACCGAGCCGAAGCTGGCGGTGCACGCCTACCGGGCGGTGCAGGTCCTCCCCTACACGCTGGCCGGCGCCAAGATCTGCGCCTTCTTGCTGGCCGGCCTGCTCCTATTCGTGGAGGGGGTGTGGCTCTTTGGCCTGGACCGGGAGTCGGCTGTCCTCATGACTGGGGCCACGGCACTGTCCAGCTTTGCTGCCGCCCTGTACGAGGCTTTTTGGCACAGGGCGACATTGCGGCCGGTGCTGGCAGAGCTCGCGGCCACTCACCGGCTGGACATCGCCGAGGTGCGGAGCCCGCTGTCTGTGAGGGTAAAGATGTTCGCCGGGTTCGGCATGGTGCTCTTTTTCGCCTGCGCCATCTCGATCTTCTGGAGCTTTCTCCAGGTGCGCAACCTGGCCGTGGAGTTCGTGCAGAAGCAGTCCAGCCTCAAGGCCGAGCACCTGGTGGACCGGCTCCGCACCCAGGACAAGATCAGCGGCCCCGTGCAGCCCACGGACGTGGTGGGGCTCTTGGGCCAGCTAGCCGGCGCCGGGGAGGAGGTGTACTGGTACCTGCCCCCCTCAGGTCCCG
Organism: Myxococcota bacterium; assembly: GCA_024276595.1. GTDB lineage: Bacteria > Myxococcota_A > Polyangia > HGW-17 > JAJRWW01 > JAJRWW01. The sequence continues at coordinate 3,833 of JAJRWW010000018.1, read as the reverse complement.
CCGAGCGCTTCGGCTCCCCGGACCGGCGGATCCCCTCGCTCCCCTTCGTTGTGCGCACCCGAATGAGGCGCACCCAGGGAGGAGTGCTGAGGCTGGGCAACCTGGGCCTGGCCGGAGCCTACATGCGCATCCACGTGAGGGGGCGGGACCTGGGCTCGGTCGCTGTGCTCTACCCAGAGCAGACCCGTCGCGGGGCCATGCCCAGGCCACAGACGGCGGTGCTGGCGCTGTTTTTCCTGGTGCTCTTCGGGCTGTGCACCGGTATCGTCGCGCTCATCGCCGCAGACCTGAGTGCGCCCTTGCGAGCCCTGGAGAAGCGCGCAGGGGAGATGGCCCAGGGAGAGCTGCGGCGGCCGGTGGTCACCGGCGCGGAGGCGGACGAGGTGGGGCGGCTGGCCTTCGCCCTGGACGACATGCGGCGCTCCTTGGAGGAGCAGATCCGGACGGTGGAGGAGCTGAACGTGAGCCTGGAGGAGAAGGTGGCCCAGCGAACCAGCGACCTCGCCAGGGCCAATGACGACCTGCGGGAGGCGCTGGACTCCCTCACCAGCGCCCAGGACCGCCTGGTGCGCTCGGAGAAGCTGGCCTCCATAGGTCAGCTAGTTGCCGGGGTCGCCCACGAGCTGAACAACCCCGTCAACGCCGTGTTCAACTGTATCGGGCCCCTGGAGAGCTCCCTGCGCACTCTCGGCTCCCTCTACGGTCTCGGCTCCGTCGGCTCGGGGTCGTCCCCAGAGCCCACCGAAGACACCGGTGACATGCGCCTCTCTGCGACCGTGGCTCCTGGTGACCCAGGGGACAAGGCCATCGCCGAGCTCACCGAGGACGCACAGGGAATGCTCCGGGTTATTCGCAGCGGAGCGGAGCGCATCCAGCGCATAGTCTCTGCCCTCTCCAGCTATGCCCGCCCGGGAGGCGAGGACGCCGCACCAGTGGATCTCAACGCCATCGTGAACGAGACCCTCGACCTGGCGGTGGCCCTGCTCGCAGAGGTGCAGGTGGTCCGAGACCTGGATGTTCTCCCCGCCGTCACAGGTCACGCAGGTCAGCTAGGCCAGGTGCTCATGAACCTCGTGGCCAACGCGGCGCAGGCAGTGGCCGGGCTGGAGGACGCCCGGATCACAGTGAGGACTCGCCACCTCGGGGACCGGGTGGAGGTCCGGGTTTCGGACAACGGTCCGGGCGTTCCAGAGGGGCTGCGCGCCCGCATCTTCGATCCCTTCTTCACCACCAAGGATGTGGGCAAGGGCACTGGGCTGGGCCTCTCCATCTCCCACGAGATCGTGGTCGGCCATGGAGGCACCCTCGAGCTGTGTGCGAGCGAACCCCGTGGCGCCACCTTCGTGGTCTCCCTCCGAGCCGGCTCGGAGCCCCCTTCAGCCGAGGACGGGACGGGCCCCATAGCTTCTTCGAGCGCGTCCGGCGGCGATGCTCAGGCGGGCTGAGCCACGCGCCGCCCGATGAGCGGAGCTTGAGCCACCCACAGCCAGCACCAGCGTGGATCTGAACCTCTGCCGCCAGAACAAGAGGATTGTGTGCAATCCTTGGAGGTCTTTGTTCAGCGGCTGGGCTCATGTGCCAATGGACGCCCCTCCAGGCGACCCCTTGCTCGGGGCAACACCTAACGATCTCACGGCAAACCTGAACCGCAGGCTGCGTGGCACAGATGATGCAACAAACACGTGATGCAGCGGGCAGATGGATGAACAGAAGGCCCACCGCGACAAGGAGGATCTCATGCTCAGACCAAAACTCAACAGCACTCCAGCTTGGATGCTCGGCGTCGCCATGGGAGCGACGATCTTGCTCGGCGGCTGCGCCCTGACACCAGCAAGCCGCACAGCCAATGACTCACCCCACACCCCAGTTGGCCACCTCAAGGCCGCGTGCGATTTGGAGAGCCGTGCTTCCAAGCTGGAAGCACAGTTCAACTCCCGATCCAAGCGCACCCTCGTCTCGGCGCCCAAGAGCTACCGGGCCGAGGGCATGAACCTGACCAGCTCGGGCATCGAGCCCACGACCATCAACCCAACCGTGCGATACCTGGTCATGGCTCGAGAGCTGCGCGCCAAGGCCGCCAGGCACCGCCATGCGGCCCTGGCCGGGCAGAGGAGCCTTGTTCACGGCTGCTCGGAGCAGGCGCTGCGCTACACCACCTACGGGGGTAGCTGGTTTCTATGGTAGGCGAGCAGGCCACGGATCGATGCAGCCACGAGCTGCCCCCGGTGGCAGGGTCTCGTGAAGGCCAGGACCTAGGGCAAGGAGTTCCTGAGATGACCAAGCATACGGCAACGAAACGTACGATCATCGGCCCCAAGGCCAGCGCCTTTGTGGCGATCTGTTATGAGCACGCGGTGCTCCGAACCCACGCCGAGGTGGGTCTGCCCCTGCGACCGTGGGATCGGAGCCGGCTCGATGAGCTCCGAGCCATGCTCACCGACCCGTCCCAGGCAAAGAAGCCCCTTCGGCTGTTTCCCACGAGCCTGCGCGTCCGGCTGGAGACACCCAGCGCCTCTCAGCGGGGATGGGTGGTGGGAGTCACCGGGACCGGCGCCATCGTATCATCTCCAGTGGGCTTTCGGCCTGGAGCCTGGATCGCCATGCGCCTCACCGGAGAGAGGGGAGACGAGATCGCCCTGGGCTGCCGCGTGCTGTGGTCGAACGACAACTACGATGGCAGCTCCAGCACAGGCCTCTCATTCTCCCCCGTCCCGGTCTCAAGGGAGGCCATCGCCGAGATCCGCTCCTTTGGAGCGAGAGCTCACGAGCCAGGCGCCCATGGGACCGCGGCGACCCACTCGCTGGCCTACCGGCTGCCCTGGACCATTTCCAAAACCTCGCCAGGCACCCACGCCCAGGCTACTGCACGCACAACCCTCCGCTCGCGATCCGCCAGGGGTCTCCATGGGCGAAGGGAGCGAGCCCATCAACCCGTTCCTCAGATGGACGCCATGAGGTGAGATCAGGCCGCAACCGGGGTTGACAATCCTGGGTGGGGTGATAAATGGCGTAGGCAAAACCAAGGCTGAGAGCGAGAAAACAGAAGCGTTGCCGTGGTCTTTGGGCTCTCCTTTGCCCTGCTCTTGCGACACTCGCCACCATGGATCGCCCTTACCAGATCCACGCTCTTTTTGGGTCTCTTCTCTCGGCTGCTCGCTGCTGGCTGCGTGATGCCTGGCGCTCTGACCTCTTTGTCGACGCCCGCGCGCTGCGCGGTCGCGGTCTCAGGAGAGGTTGTCATGCCCACCGCTGGAAACTACACCGCTCGAATCATCTTCGGAGTCCTGTTGCTGGGAGCCCTGGCGGGCTTTGGGTGGACCCTCGCGGTCTATGTGAAGCGAATCATAAAGGGTCGTCCCGAGGAGGCCATCCCGGACCCATTCGCCCGGCTGTTTGACTGGCGCTCATGGGCCGACGTGATCCAGTACTGGCTCCTGCAATGGAGGGTGAAGGACCCCCCTGGCCGCGGCTATCCCCACGTGCACACCAGCGCCCATCACCTGGCGATCTTCTGGGGATTTCTCGTGATCACCGTCGGCACCACCGAGTACCTGGTGCAGGGCGTATGGCCCACCTTCAGCTATGAGCGCTTCGCCGGTGCGCACCTGGCGCTTGCCTTCAAGTACCTGCTGGACGCCACCAACCTCGTGGTCATCGGGGTCATCTGCTGGTCCGTGTTCCGCCGGGTTGTACTCAAGCCGCGGCTGATCCCCATGAACTTCGACGCGGGGCTCATCCTGGGCATGATCCTGATGCTTTGCGTGACCCATTTCATGGCCCACGGCGCCCACTATGCCGCGAGCGTGAAGGCGGGCGACCCGGTGCTCGCCTCG
>JAJRWW010000249.1 GCA_024276595.1 Myxococcota bacterium | reverse complement strand
GCCGCGTCCCGATCCACGGATCTCGGCCTGCCAATCTGGATGATCCCCGTTGCGGTCCTGGTCTCGCTCGGCTGCCTCGCGCTGCTGGCCAGGCTGGGCAAGGGCGCCCCTGGGGCGGTCGACTGACGCAGCACCCTGTGGCATCCTGATCGACACGAACCAAGGAGCCGGTCGCCACAAGACCGGAGATGGGTGACACTGTGCTGCTCACTGTCGACATCCTTCGCGGAGCCCGGGCTGGAACGCGGCTGACCTTCCCAGACAAGGCGGTCATCTCCATCGGACGGGACCCGGTGGCAGATGTGGCCCTGGACGCCCACCAGGACGTGCTGGCCTCCACTCGCCACGCGGAGCTGCGGCTGGGGGCGGACGGTTCGCTAACCTACCTCGACCTGGGTAGCTCCAACGGCTCCTTCGTAAATGGGGCCAGGGTCACCACCTGCAGCCTGACCCACGGATCCGAGGTGGAGCTCGGTGCAGGAGGACCGCTGCTGCGCTTCTACCTGGAGGGCGCTGCCGCCCAACCCCTGGCGCAGGATCATGCCCCTGGCGCCCAGGCCCCTGCCGCCCAGGCCCCTGCCGCCCAGCCCCAGGCCGCCCAGGCCCCTGGCGCCCAGCCCCAGGCCGCCCAGCCCCAGGCCGCCCAGCCCCAGGCCGCTGCAGAGCACAAGGTGGGCGCCCGCACCGTGGCCCTCATGGTGGAGGACGCCATCGCCAAGGAGCGTCAGGCATCTGGCCGCACCGCCAGGCCACGATCCACGGAGTTCTTCCGCACCATCGTGGACAAGGAGGTGCGAGCCAAGAACAAGGGCCTCTTCGCGGTGATAGTCGTGCTGGCCCTGCTCTTGGTGGGAGGGCTCGCCGGGGGCCTGTACATGTTCTTGGGCCAGAAAAAGAAGCTCCAGCAGCAGCGGGAGGAGCTGACCTCGAAGCTGGAGACAAAGGATCGGGCACACCAGGCGGCCCTGGCCAGGAGCAAGGCAGAGACCGCCGCCAAGATGGCCAAGCTCCGGCAGGAGGCGGACAGACGCCAGAAGGAGCAGGATACGGCCCTGGCCAGGCTGCGAGCAGAGAACGCCAAGATCAAGGCCATGGCCAAGGACAAGGGGCCCATGATCTCCAAGATGAACGGCCCGAGCCTCTATCTGCTGGCCTACGGAGGCAAGTCCGCCCCACGCTATGCCACCTGCACTGCCTTTGCGGTGGCAAAGCGACTGCTGGCCACCAACGCCCACTGCGTGATGGCGCTGCGCAGTGGCGCGGCTCGAGGGAGCTACTACTTTGCAGTACAAAACGAAAACCCCTCCTTCGTGGCCAAGGTCCTGAGGACCGCCAAGCACACGGGCTACTACCGGACAGTCTTCCGCCTCACTCCGGACGTGGGGCTTGTGCAGGTGGACAAGGACCTGCCCAGCCTGGTCCAGATCGCCTCACCCGAGGAGCTCAAGCGGGTGCAGCGTGGCAGCCTGATGTTCTCCTTCGGCTTCCCCGGGCGTCTTGCAGACCCGCGCAAGCCCATCGCCACCCTGGTGCATGGCCGCATCGGCCGCATGACCCGGTTCGACGCTTCCATGGGAACCTTCGCCCAGAGCCAGCTCCTGCAGCACTCGGCCCTGTCCATGGGAGGCGCATCCGGCAGCCCCCTTTTCAACGACGCCGGGAAGGTCATCGGCATCCACGCCGGCAGCTACACCGCACGCAGCAGATCCACCTTCTTCGACCCGGCCACTCGCACGCCCAAGCGGATCATGATGGCCCGGCGCCTGGGCTACAAGTTCGGGATCCGCATCGACGTGCTGACCCCCTTGCTCACCAAGGCGAAGTGGGAGGATCTCGAGGTGAAGGGGCTGTTCACGGCCGTGAAGGCCATCCCAGCCGAGCTGCTCGCGGTGAGCTGCAAGGGCTTCGCCCGCAAGCTCTCGGTCTGCTCCAAGGGGAAGGTGGAGCGCAGAGCCACGGAGCGGCGCTGCAACATCTCCAAGAAGCTCCCCACGCACTCCTCGGTGTTCTACCTGCGATTTGCCAGGTGCATCGTCAGGGTCAAGGGCTGCGCGAAAAAGCGCCTCAGGCCGTGCATCGCCGAAGCAGGCAAGACCAGGTAGGCGCGGGGAGCGGCGAAAAAAGCCCACCCCGGCCCCTGATTCGCTAGATCCCTTGAGGACGAGAATCTGTCGCAAATGAGTCAAGCTTGGGATCAGGCGCACGACGCGGCACGAACCAGCCGGCGCACCTGCGACGGCCGGCGACGAGTGTCGCCGTGCTGAGGGGGGGTCCCCGGGAGCTTTGCTTCCGGGGGAGGGGAACCGCAGAGCTCCCCTCTACAGTCAGGCTGGCGAGGCCCCAGATGCGGGCAGAAACACCAACATAGGCCCCCACCCCTGGTCGACACCGCCTCGTCGCTGTGAGGCGCAGCCTCGCTAGCGGACCTGGAAGACCCGGTCGGGCGCAAAGTCCTTGATGGGATCCTTCCCCGACAGGGCCACCGGCACGGCGATGATGGTCACCAGGGCCACGAGGCCCCCGGCGGCGGAGGCCCACACCCACCACTTCTCGTACCAGCGCTTGGGGGGCGTCTTTGGAATGAGCGGGTTGATCGCGTCCGGCAGAGCTCGAAGCTGGACGATGAGCTTGCGCTGCTTGCCCGCCACCAGCGCGAAGGATCGGATCCCGTCGTAAAAGCCCGTGCGGGCTATGCGCACCCTGTGCTTGCCCGCCTTGACCTCGATTCCTCGCAGGGGTGTCTTGCCCACGAACTTGCCGTCCAGGTAGACACGCGCGCCCTGGGGGCTGGTCAGCAGGGTCAGCACCCCACTGATGGGCAACAGGTCCACCTCCAGCTTCACCCGCCTCCCCCTCCGCACCCGCACCGACTCCATGAACTGGGTGTGCCCGGGCTTGGTCACCTTCACGGTGTGCTGCCCGGGCATGAGCCGGATGGGGCCCGGCAATGGAATGGAGCCCACCTCATCGCCATCAATGAACACCTTGGCCCCCCTGGTGCTCGACTCGATCACCAGCCTCCCCGTGATGCGCCTGTGCCGTCGCCGGGCGTCCGCATCCACCACTGTGCAAGCCAGGTAGACACCACAAAAGAGCAGTACAGTACCGGACCGAAACCGCATGGGCACACTATAGCACAGGAGGGGGCGGTGTTGTCCGAGCCCCTCGGGCCGGGCCAGTCCCCTGCGGGCCGGGCCAGTCCCCTCGGGCCGGGCCAGTCCCCTCGGGCTAGTCCCCTCGGCGACGCAGGAGGATCTGGAGGTTCTTCTTGGCGACGCGGTTGGCGGGCTCACCGATGAGGATCGCCTTGAGCAGCTCGATGGCGCCGCTGAGACGCTTGCGTTTCACCAGGGGCGAAAGATATCCCCCCAGCAGGCCTGCCATGGCCTTGTCGGCCCTCACCGCAGCGTCCATGAGCTTGGCGCCGCGACGGATCTTGCCGTCGAAAAGGAGGGCCACCCCAAAAAGAAGCTGCGCCAGGGGCAGGCTCGGCTTGAGCCGATGAGCCTCTGCCAGGGGCCCCCTGCTCTGTCGATACTTCTTGCTGCGCAGGAGGGCCAGGCCCAGGTTCACCCGGACACCCACGTCCTTTGGCAGCGCCTTGGCCGCCCGGCGCAGGTAGGGCAGCGCCCTCGCCACCCTCCCCTGCCGCACCAAGATACCTCCCATGTTGGCGAGGGCCAGCGGATGGCGGGGGTCCTTTGCGAGGGCCTTTCCAAAGGCTTCAGACGCCTGCTTCAGCAGCTTTTTTTGCAGCAG
>JAJRWW010000248.1 GCA_024276595.1 Myxococcota bacterium | reverse complement strand
GGTGACGGGGGGCACCACGCTGGCGAACACCTCGTTGATGGCCCGTGCCTCCACCGCGTCCCCCACCCGGGTGGATGCGGCGTGGGCGTTGATGGCGTCCACGTCCTCTGGGCCGATGCCCGCGTGAGCGACGGCCTCGGACATGCAGCGGGTCACCTGGGGCAGGTGCGGGGCCACGAAGTGGTGTGCGTCCGAGGTGGACGCCCAGCCTGCCAGCTCCGCCTGGTAGCGCAGCCCGTGGGCCTGGGCAAAGTCCCTCGAGGCCAGGACGATTGCAGCGGCGCCCTCGGCCACCACGAAGCCCCGGCGGCCCGAGGAGAAGGGACGGCTGCATTCCTGGGGGGGCTCATCCGGGTCGCGCTCGCGCTTGGTGTATGCTCCCTGCATGGTGGCGAATCCTCCCACAATGGGCTCCACCAGGGGGAAGTCCACCGCGCCGGCGACTACCACGTCGGCCATGCCCGCCGCCAGGAACATGGCGCCGATGATCATGGACGTGGTGCCGGTGGCGCAGGCGTTGATGGTGGTGACGATGGGACCTGTGGCGCCGGTGAGCATGGAGAGCTTGCCGGTCACCATGTTCACGCAGGAGTTGGGGTTGGCGAAGGGGTGGGGCAGCCTGGACTCCGCCACCAGGCGACGGTCTGCGGCTATGACGGCGTCCAGCCCGCCGATGGCGGTGGAGAAGGTTGTCGCCACCCGTGGCGCCAGCTCTGGGGTGATCTCCAGGCCGGCGCGGCCCAGGGCCCGGCTGGCGACGAGCATGGCGTGGGCAAACACCGGGGATGTCCAGTGGGCCAGAGCGCGCCTGGAGAGAAAGGGGTAGGGGCTCGGGTCGAAGGGGGGCACCTGGCCCGCCACCCGCACGGGTAAGGAGGGGGCGGGGGTGAAGCGGGTCAAGGGTCCCACGCCCGAGAGCCCCGCTGCGGCGCGCTCCCACTGGCCTTCCAGGTCGACGCCGAGGGGAGAGACGGCGTCGTAGCCCAGCACAACCGGTGGCCCGTGGCTCAAGGTCGTCTCGCCCAGGCGCCTACCAGGGGATGAACCGGTAGAGCTTGGCAAACATCTCGTACACCTCGATCCAGTTCTGCAGATCCTGGGTTGTCCGGATGTGCGCGCGTTTGTTGACCATTATCCAGCTCATGTGGGCGGCGCCGTCCTTGCACGTGGAGCAGTCTCGGGTGGCCGATGTGCAGCAGCGGTGAACAGATCTCAGGTCCGAGGCCCAGCGGGTAAAGCGGATGAGCCGCCTTGGTTGGGGATCGCGGTCGTCCAGGGCCTCGGTCACCGAGGGGCACTCCTGCCAGCCGAAGCGGCGTCCCATCATCTCGCCGGAGGTGAGCACCTTGTGGTAGTAGCGGCTGGAGATGACCGTGTCCGGGTAGCGGAGGAGGAGCGCGTCCATCTCCTCCCGCACCTGGGCGAGCTGATCCGGGGACCAGCCATAGCCATCGGCGTCCTCGTCGTTGGAGAGGAGCTGCATGTGCACCTTGAGCCCGGCGTCGGCGATGCGCTGGACGATGGGCTCGGTGCGGCCAAGCTGCTGGGGCGTGATCGTGTAAAGAAAGTAGGTATAGGGGTCGCCCCGATAGTTCTCGAGCGACCTGGAGAAGACGTCCTTGCCCCGGAGGCGCTCCTCGGTCGCGCTGTCTCCCCACAGGGAGATGCCCACCATCATGTCCGGGAAGCGATCTCGGGGGACCTTGATCAGGCCGTTAGTGGCGCAGTAGGTGGGCAGGCGATCATAGAAGGCCGCCACCCGGTCCATGTGCAGGGTGGGCTCGCCGCCCACCAGGATGGCCAGGTTGACCCCGCGCTCCTTCTCCCTGTCCACGAAGGCCTTCCAGGCCTCCACGTCCATCTCCTCCTGGGCGACGAGGTGCTCACCCGAGGAGAAGAAGAAGCAGCCCGTGCAGCGCAGGTTGCAGCGGTTTGTGACGTCGTAGATGGATGATCGAATGTTGAGCTTGGAGATGCGCTTGTAGCGCTCGTACCAGGGTCCGTCTAGCAGTGAGCTTACCGTGATCATTGGGCTTGAGACCATCTTGGGGATGTTCAACTAGCGTACCAGGGTGGCAGGTGACGCAGGCGGCTCGGGGGGGGCAACCAGCTCTTCGCACAGGCAAGGACCCTGGGCGTAGCCCACCAGCCACACGGCCAGGTAGGTGTCCACGTAGTCCAGCCAGGCTCTGAAGTGGGCCGGATCCACTGCGTGGCGGTGAAGGCGGGCGGTGACCACCGCCGAGCCGGAGGCGTAGTGGCGGCAGTCATCGCAGTCGGTGTCCGGGACACAGCAGGCCGCGGCGCGATCCCAGCTCATGTCCGCCCGGTACTGTCTGAAGGTCCTGCCCAGGCCCACCGCCTCCGAGGGGTTCCTCCTCGGGTAGGAGCAGCCGAAGAGGTCGTGCAGGCCCCTCGGGCTCGTGTGCGCCACGGCGCTGTAGGGGGAGAAGACCACCGCCTCGGGGTAGGCCGCCTCGAGGGCCAGCATGGATCTTCTGGTGCGCTCCAGGGAGTCGGGGGTGTGCCGGAGGTCCCCGTCGTAGCCCACAGGGGCGGAGAAGACGTTGAAGGTGACCTCACAGCCAGCTTCGGCCAGCCGGCCGACCGTTGCCTCCGCCTCCTGGATGTTGTGGCGGGGGTAGGTGTAGACGAAGATGGCTCGCCTGTCGCCTGCCCAGATGCGGATCTGCCGGTCCAAGAGCCCCTTGGCCCGGCGCACCCGCTCGCTGGTGGCGTCGTCTCCCCACACGGAGATGTGGATCCGGTACCCGACATCCTCTGATATGGGGATGGTGCCGTTGGTGGCGATGGTGCCCAGGGGGATGGCGGCGTGGCAGGCGGCGATGGTGTCGGGGTTGAGGGCGGGCTCCGCTCCGGCGAGCACGACAAATGTGATGCCCCGCTCGCGCTCGGCGCGCATGAGCCTGGACCAGGCGGCCGCGTCCCGGCACTCGGGTGCAAGCTGCTTCTCTCCCTCGTAGTAGTAGCAGCCGTCGCACCGCAGGTTGCAGCGGGTCGACACGTCGTAGGTGGACTCCCGGAGGAAGAAGAACTTGCGCACCTTCTCCCAGCGAGCCCGCACCTCAGGGTCGGCCAGCAGCTCGGAGAAGCGCCAGCGGCGCCCCTCGGTGTCCTGGCCGGAGCTCTCGGCAGCAGGGCGTGGGACCGCGCTGGCCATTCCGGACGACCTGGACATGGGGGCTAGGATTCCCTGGCCGCAGCCACGAAAGAGGCTATCTCCCGGACTGTCTGCAGCTTTGGGTAGTCCTCCTCGTAGATGGTGATTCCGTACTCGTCCTGCAGCACCAGCACCACGGCGGTGAGGTCCATGCTGTCGATTCCGAGCTCATCCACGAGGTGCAGGTCAACGTCGAAGGTGTCGGGCGTGACGTCCTCCAGCTTCAGCTCGTCGATGAGGATCTCGATGATCCGCCTGGTGGTGCTGTCTGGGGAATGGGCTAGGTTGGTGTTGTCAGCTATCATGGGCCATCCAGAGTAAAGGTTACAAGCCGGTACTATGCAATAGCAGCCTATTTCTTCCCGCAAGATGAAGAATCTCGGCCAAAAGAGAGGGAGCCTCCCTACATCCTCGACCAGCGGGCTCAGCTTTACACCATTTGTTCGGTTGATTGTCAAGATCCGGGCCTGGGAGAAGCAGGGTCCCTGTCGGTCCTGCGGCGGCCACCTGGCGATGAAAGAGCGCGCGTCCAGCCATCAGGGGGTCAGGGAACAAACTCGTCGTCATCCCGGTCCCTGCTGCCTAGAGGCGCTGGATCTTTGGCCTGTGGATGCTCCTGCTGGCCAGCGGTCCCCTTTGCTTTGAGCTCCTCTGAGCTGGCGACCCTGTGGGAGCCCGGTGAATCTCCAGAGGCCGGAGCATCCTGGGGGCCAGGGGTGCTCTCGGAGAGCAGCTCACCGGCGAAGAGGCCGGCGTTGCGGACGAAGACCGCGGTCCGGAAGCCCTTGGCCAGCCTGGCCAGCCTCTGGGCGTAGCTCAGCTCGTCGCCCGGTCCTGGGATCATGAGGCCCAGGAACGTCACGTCCGCGTCGCCGCCCGCCCCGTGCATCACGTCTGTGAAGCTCTGGCCGTCGTCCTTGAGGAGGACGTCGGCCCGGGCGTCAATGCGGACCTCGCTGATGAGCTCGTCCAGCTTCTGGCGCATGGGCTCTCTGCGGCTCTCGTCCGTGACGATGGTGCGGACCTTGATCTTCGCGTGGCGCCAGTCGGGGTTTAAGTGCAGCAGGTGCGCCAGCAGCAGCATCAGGTCACCGTTGTTTTGCAGCCCACCCCACCACACATCTATTGAGCGCCGCTGGGCAGGGCCCTCTGCCGACTCCATCTTGGCCAGCACGGTGGAGAGGTTCAGGTTCGATAGCAGCCGCATCACCCGGAGCTGCCTGGCGAGCCCTTCGGGCCTGTCGGCCCAGCCGAACATGGCGGTGTTGGCCTGCATGCCCGCGAAGCCGTAGGCCTGCGCGATCCCCATGACCCCGGACTCGAAGTCGGGGACGACGTTCACGATGGAGAAGGCGGCCAGGTTCTCCCGGTCGAAGGTCTCCTGCATCTGGAGCTTCATGCGGTGGATCCTGGTGGAGTCGTGCTCCACGTCCCCCTCCACCACGTGGCAGACGGTGACCACCCCCCGGTCCTGGTTGAACCAGTTGGCCAGGCGCACCAGCCCCATCTTGCTGGCGGGGTTGTGGGCAAAGAGCAGGATCTGCGGCCGCCAGTTGCGCGCCCGTGCCTTCAGCTTGCGCATCTGCATGAGGGAGAAGCGGGCCAGGGCGCTCCAGAGACCGGCGCGCACGTCTCCCCACTGGCTCTCCAGGGAGCGCCTGCGCAGGTACAGGTAGAGCAGCAGCTCGGCCACCACAGCGCTCACGCAGGCCAGGGGGCTGATGAGGAACATGACCACCACCGCCGCCAGGCTGCCCGCGAGAGAGACGTACCAGGGCACCGCGATGGTGGGGCGGTAGGAGGGATCGCCCACCATCCGCTCCACGGCGGCAGAGAGGTTGATGGTCACATAGAGGGTGAGAAAGAAGATGGTCACCCAGCGTCCCACCGCGTTGAGATCTCCGAGCCCCACAGCCACCAGGGCCAGGAGCCCGGTGGCCCAGGTGGCGATGGTGGGCTGGCCCGTGCGGGATGTGCGGGCCAGGGCCTTGGGCATGAGGCCGTCCGCAGCCAGGGCTTGCAACACCCTCGGGCCGCCCAGGGCGCTGCCAAAGGCCGAGGAGAGGATGGCGCCCCACATGCCGGGGAACACCAGCCAGGCCCCCAGCAAGGCGATCTTGGTCCAGATGGGGGGAGCGTTCGGGTCTAGCTGGGCGAGCTGGGTGCCGGTGACCTTGTTGGTGAAGGCCAGCATCGCCAGGATGAGCAGGTAGGTGAAGGTTCCAGTCGCGACGGCAAGCAGGGTGCCCGTTGGAATGGAGCGCTTGGGGTCGCGCAGGTCGCCGCTCATTCCGATGCCAGCGGTGAAGCCGGTGACCGCGGGGAAGAAGACGGCGAAGACGTACCAGAAGCCGCCAGAGGCGCTGCGCTCGTAGTGGGGGGCATACTCGGGGTTGCCCAGGCCCCCGGCCAGGACGCCCCCCACCAGGGCGAGCACCGAAAGGCCGACGGCGATCATGATGGGGATCTGCAGCTTCAAGCTCAGCTCTGCGCTGCGGCCGGCCACTGCGGTGATGAGCACGATGCACACCGCCGCGATCCACTGGATGGGAGGTGGCCCCCAGGCTGCCGGCCAGAGAAAGCCTATGGACTCCGCCAGACCGAAGGCATAGAGGGTCAGGCTCAGGGTCCGGCACAGAAACAGCGGGATCCCGATGGCGCCTCCCAGCTCCAGCCCCAGGGAGCGGGAGACCATGAAGTACTCCCCGCCCACGCCCACCCGCATGTTCGTGGCAATGGCCGAGGCCGAGAGCCCAGTCACAAAGGTGATGGAGCTGGCCGCGATGACGATGAGGAGCGCGATGGGCAGCCCCACGTTGCCCACCACCCAGCCGAAGCGCAGGTACATCATGACCCCCAAGATGGTGAGCACGCTGGGGGTGAACACGCCGAGGAAGGTGCCGAACTTCTTGGCCGGCTGATGGGTGTCAGAGTCGCTCATGGTGTCGAGGGCTGCATGGAAGAGGTCTTTTGTGCAACGCCGGGGGTAGACCGATCCGGGTCATGGGGTCAGAGTCGAGCTGGGCGACTATCGGATCCAACCAACGAAAAAGTCAACCGCCCGTGGCCTTCTCCCCCCAGAGTAGTTCTTCGCTGGAGCCGGTTGACAGGCGCGCCGGTTTTGGTAACGATCCCTGCCCGGCGCTGGCTTTGGGCGGCCAAGGCCTGTCCAGCGTCGTGTTGGCTGGCGCTCTGTTTGCCGGTCGCTGGAGGTCATTGCACGTTCGCCGCGCCATAGGTCGGCCGCTTCTGCGCATCCCCTTCGTCAGGCGGTCCATCGTGGAGCGAGCCGGTCTGGAGGCCTTTCGAAAGCGGCCCAGCGGCAAGCTCATGGTGGGGGTTGTGCTGATCATCATCAGCTCGCTCTTGGGCTGGCCAGCGGTTGTGCTGGCTGGCTGGCTGGCCGTGGAGCGGGGCAACGCCTGGGTGCTTTTCGTTGGAGGGCCGGCTATCTACGGGGTCTCCTGGGTCATCTGGGGGCTCGGATTGCTGGTTGCGGGCAGGGACTCTCTCCGCTACGCTAACCTGCTTTCCCGCTACGGAACCCGTCGCGTGGTGGAGTGGCTCATCGGCTCGGACATGACCCGCGACCTGGTGGACGGGGCCGAGGGCGGGCCAGTGGGTGGGGCCGAGGGTGGGTCGGATGACAGGGACGCGCGCAGGGAGGTCACTAAGGCCCCAGGAGAAGACTGCAACAGTGGAGAACGGAACAAGCAATGAAGCTGCTGCTCATCTATCCGGCGTGGCCCAAGCTCGCCAACCAGACGCCATTTACCCTGCCACCCCTCGGGGTGATCCAGGCCGCCGCCTGTGTCCCTCCCGACGTGGAGGTCTCGGTGGTGGACGAGAACGTGCAGGCGGTGGACCTGGACGCCGAGGCGGACATCATCGGCATCTCCATAATGTTGACCTGCCAGGCTCCCCGCGCCTACGAGCTCGCGGATGAGCTGCGGTCCAGGGGGCGGCCGGTGGTGCTGGGAGGGCTCCACGTGGCCCTGTGCCCGGATGAGGCCGCCTCCCACGCCGACAGCATCGTGGTCGGGGAGGCAGAGGGGCTCCTGGACCGGCTCCTGGTGGACTTCGCCAGGGGCAGCCTGGAAAGCAGCTACCAGCGGGAGGGCTTCGCCGACATCACCGCGCTGCCGAACCCGCGCCGGGATCTACACGACAAGCAGACCCACTACAGCTACAAGGGCTGGGAGCTGGTGTACCTGGTGGAGACATCCCGTGGATGTCGTTTCAACTGCTACCCCTGCTGCACCCCCTACCTGGGAGGGCGCCAGCACCGCATTCGCCCCATGGACCACGTGCTGAGCGACCTGGACGCCTGCTCGGACACGCTCTTTATCGTGGACAACTCCCTGGAGCAGAACGTGGCCTACGAAAAGGATCTCTTCCGCGCCATGGCCGGCATGGGCAAGGCGTGGGTCTCCCACCCGATCTCCTGTGAGCCCGAGGTATTGCGGCTGGCCGCGGACGCCGGGTGCTGGTACGTCTACCACGCCATCTACACCATCTCCGACAAGATCCGTGACCGCATCCGCATGTACCACGATCACGGCATCGGGGTGGAGGGCACGATCCTGCTGGGGATGGACGACCACGACGAGGACTTCATCCGCCGGTTCATCGACTTTCTGCTGACGATAGATCTGGACCTGGCCGAGTTTACCATTTTGACGCCCTTTCCCCAGACGCGGGTGTACGCGGAGCTGGAGGCGGAGGGCCGCATCATCGATCGGGACTGGCGCCACTACAACGCCGGAGAGGTGGTCTTCCGACCCCGAAACATCGATCCCGAGCGCCTGGCCGAGCTGTACACCGAGGCCTGGCAGACCTTTCACCGCGAAACATCCCAGGAGCTTCGCATGAGCAAGCTCTTGTTGCAGCGCCTGCGCGCCGGCCGGGGGAGCACCCGGCGACGCAAGAGGGCGCACAGGGCGGGCTCGCACCATGAGTGACATCATCGCAGCGCTTTCCGAGATCATGACCGATACCCTGGACTTGGAGATCGCCCCAGGGGAGCTGACCCGTGAGACGACGTTCTTCCACGACGGCCTGGGTCTGGACTCCATCGACCTGCTGGAGCTGGTGGTGGCCATTGAGGAGCGCTGGAACGTGCGGGTGGACAACAAGGAGCTGGGAGAGAAGGTCTTCGTCTCGGTGGGAACCCTGGCGGACTACATCGCCGAGCATCGCCCCGGGTGATGACCACCAACCGGGCCTTTGTGACGGAGATCGGGGTGGTCAGCAGCGCTGGCTCTGGCCTCTCCACGCTGCGCGAGGCGCTCCTGGAGAGCCGCCGCCACCTGCACCCCATCACCCTCTTTCCCCTTGCGCCCGCCCACGATCACCCGGTGGGCCAGGTCCGCGCTCCCCTCGTGGGGGAGCCGGATCTGCCGCGGGCTCACCGGCTGGCCCTGACTGCCCTTTCCCAGCTCTCCGCCGCGGGGCTGGCCGGGGTGGACTGGATCTGCCTGGGCACCACAACCGGCGGCGTGGACGTGACCGAGGAGCTGCTGCTGCGCGGAGAACAGGATCCCCGGCGCTACGGTAACCACGGCCTCGGCACCGTGGCGCAGACCCTGGCGCGGGCCGTGGCGTGGCCCGGTGGCTCCTCCTCGGCACCAGGGCTCGCCAGAGGCACGCCCCAGGGCAGGAGCGTCAAGGGACCGGTAGCCACCATGACCTTCTCCACCGCCTGCTCCAGCGGAGCGGTGGCCCTGCTTGCGGGCCTGGAGCTCATCCGCCGTGGGCTGGCTCGGCGGGTCCTCGCCGGGGGGGTGGAGAGCCTCTGTCGGCTGACCTGCTGCGGCTTCTCCCTGCTGCAGATAGTGGACCCAGGCGGCGCCAGGCCCCTGGACGCGGACAGGCGGGGCATGACCGTGGCCGAGGGCGCCGCGCTCTTGCTGCTGGAGGCGAGCGACCGTCCCCTCCCTGGCGCCCTGGCGGAGCTGCGCGGAGGGGGGCTTTCGTGCGACGCACACCACCCCACAGCCCCTGATCCGAGCGGCGCCGGGGCCAGGCGCGCCATGGAGCTGGCGCTGGCCGACGCGGGCCTGGGCCCCCACCAGGTGAGCTACGTCAACCTGCACGGCACCGGCACGCCGGACAACGACGCGGCCGAGGCGGGCGCCGTGGCAGCCATCTTTCCCGGCGGGGTGCCCCTCTCCTCCACAAAGGGCGCCTTTGGTCACACCCTCGCCGCCAGCGGCGGTCTGGAGGCAGCGGTGGCCACGGTGTGCGTGCGAGAGGGGTTGATCCCGGCCAACGTTGGGCTGCGAAACCTGGACCAGGGGCTGGGCCTGGAGCCATGTCGGGAGGCTGCACGCACGCCCGTGGCAGCGGTCCTCTCCAACTCCCTGGGCTTCGGGGGAAACAATGCTACCCTGGTGCTTACCCGACCGGAGGCCATGGCAGATCCGCCTCTGGTGGACGCGCCCGGCGCAGGGGGCTCCATGTGGATCCCCGCCCCTCGCCAAGGATGCGATCCACGTAGCTCCTCCGGGTCCCAGAGGCTCTGGGTCCTGTCGGCTGCCTGTCTCTCCGGCGCCGGCTCCACGGAGGCCACATGGGAGCGCTTCTCTGCCGGGCGCTCCTGCGCCGGTCTGGTGGACAGGGCCCTCCTCGCGGCTCGCTTTGGTAGACGCGAGGACAGGCGGCTCAAGCGCCTGGCCCGGCTGGCTTGCTGGGTCGCTGAGGATAGCCTCGCGGCGGTAGAGGGGCCGGACCCGGCTCAGGGAGCCGACCGGGAGAGGCCACGGGTGGACGGGATCTTCTGGGCCACGGGCTGGGGAGCGCTCACCGAGACCCACAGGTTCCTGGACCGCCTGGCCGCCTCGGGG
>JAJRWW010000017.1 GCA_024276595.1 Myxococcota bacterium | reverse complement strand
TTGCTAGATCACCTCGGGTGGGAGCAGGTCCACCTGGTGGGGGTCTCCATGGGCGGGATGGTGAGCCAGGAGCTGGCCCTGCGCTGGCCCGGGCGGGTGCGGAGCCTGTCGCTCATCGCCACTCACGCAGGGGGCTGGCGCACTCGGATCCCTCCCGTGGAGGGGCTGCTGGGCTTCGCGCGGGCGAACCTCGCCGGCGCATCCGAGCGGAGCCAGGCCATCGCCAGGCTCCTGTTCCCTGCCGACTACCTGGCCCGATGCGACCGACAATGGCTTGCTCTGGTGCTCGAAAACGACTTCGGACGCCCCGTGCCTGCCCGGCTCAAGCTCTCTCAGCTCGCGGCGGTGCTGCGCCACGACACCCGGAGCCGCCTCCACCGGCTGGGCAAGATCCCCACCCTGGTGGTCTGCCCAGGCCGGGACCGGCTGGTCAGCCCCCGTGCCTGCCGAGAGCTCTGGTCGGCGATCCCCGGGGCTCGCATGTGCTCCCTGCCCGAGGCCGGGCACGGGGTGGTGCGCCAGTGCGCCGACCAGCTCAACCAGGCGCTGCTGGCCCACTTCGCCGGGGCAGACGGCTGACCTGCCCCGCCTGCCCGCCGCTGGCAGCCCATCCTGGGTGGCACCCCGGCGCGAGCCGCGAGAAAAACCAGGTCACGGGCTCAGTGAACGATCCTGCCACACCTGGGTGGGCCCTTCCCAGGCGTGAGCCCTTTGGTCATACTGGACGAGGTGATCATCCCACGGAGGCTCTCGCATGAATCGTCTAGTAGCGCTGTGGCTGGTGTTGGGGCTCTCTGCCTGCGGCGACAGTCAGCCCATGAGCAACAACAGCAACGACAACGAGCCTCCGCGCTGCGGCGACGGCGCCCTGGACCCCGGGGAGAGCTGCGACCACGGAGACGCCAACAGCGACACCGAGCCGGACGCCTGTCGGCTCGACTGCACCTTGGCGCGCTGTGGCGACGGCGTCAGGGACGCCGGGGAGCGCTGTGACGATGGGAACACCCTCTCCGGAGACTCCTGCCGGGGAGACTGTCTCCAGGACATGTCCCTCTGTGGCAATGGCAACCAGGATCCGGGCGAGGGCTGCGATGAGGGTGGGGCCAACTCCTGGGAGCCCAACGCCTCCTGCAGGCCCGACTGCCAGGCCGGCGGCTGCGGCGACGGAGTGCTGGACGACCTTGCGGGAGAGGAGTGCGACGACGGAGACCTCGCCAGTCACGACGGCTGCTCCAGCGGCTGCACCTCCGAGACCCCGGCCTGGCTGGAGCTGACCCCAGGCCCGACTCCGGATGGCGGTGAGGGAGTCGCCCTGGCGTACGACTCGGCCCGGGGCAGACTCGTCCTCTTCGGCGGCGGGCCGGAGGGTGCCTACTTTGGCCAGACCTGGGAGTTCGACGGCGAGCGCTTCTGGGAGGTCACCCCCGACATCTCGCCGGTGCCACGCAAGCACCACAGCATGGCCTTCGACTCCGCCCGCGGGGTGGTGGTGCTCTTTGGGGGAATGAGCCACTCCAGCGAGGACCGGGGAGACACCTGGGAGTACGACGGCACGACCTGGGTGGAGACCACCCCGCCCGTCTCCCCTGGGGCTCGCAACCAGCACGCCATGGTCTACGATGCCGCCCGCGGGGTGGTGGTGCTCTTCGGGGGGCTGGATCCCAGCTACCTGGGCGACACCTGGGAGTACGACGGACAGGTGTGGCTCCAGCGCTCCACCCCCACGGCGCCAGCGCCCCGGCGGAGCGCCTCCATGGCCTACGACCCTGAGCGGGAGCGCACCGTGCTCTACGGCGGCGTGGTCTGGGACAGCGACCAGTGGCACTACTCGGCCGACACCTGGGAGTGGGACGGATCCTCCTGGGATGAGGTCACACCCACCGCCTCCCCCACCGGGCTGGAGGGTCACTCCCTCGCCTTCGACTCCGCCCAGGCCCAGGTGGTGCTCTTCGGCGGTGAGCGGACCAGCCTGTACCTTGGGGAGACCTGGCTCTTCGACGGCTCCTCCTGGACCCTACAGACCCACTCTCCAGCTCCGGGGGCTCGCGCCCGGCACGGTCTGGGGAGGTCGAGCACCGGCCTGCTGCTCTTCGGCGGCTACTCGCCAGACTACCCGTTCTTCCCCGAGGACACCTGGGTCTACAGCCCGCAGAGCGACTGGCCGGATGAGCTGTGCGCGGACGGGGGAGACCTGGACGGCGACGGCCTGGCCGGCTGCGCCGACCCCGACTGCAATGGAAGGGACTGCGGGGGAGGCGTCTGCCAGGGGGGCGCCTGCCGCTGAGGCCAGGCAGGATCCCCTGCGGCGCCCATGGGCCGGATGGGAGCCACCCTGTCCGCGCTTTATCCTTGACTGGCCACCCCTTAGGGGCTGTCATGGGGCCGACCTGGATCCCTTGAAGCCGAGCCATGAGCGACCCCTGCAACCTCTCCCCAGGCGGGGACACCTGGATCGTCGACCTTGCCCTGCGCGAGCCCTCTCTGGAGGACAACACCGCTGACGCCGAGCGCCTGCTGGACGCCCTGGCCAGGGCGCTGGGCGCGGACCGGGTGGACCGAGACTTGGACCTCCTGCTGGACCTGCCGGCCAGGCTCCGGCGCTGGGGATATCGCGCTCGGTGCGTGTTGCTGGAGGAGATGGGGCACCCCCGCCTGGTGGCCATTGCCGATCCGGACGATGGGCGATCACCCCTGGGGCTCGCGGTGGATCTGGGCACCACTCGACTTGCGCTCCGCCTGCTGGACCTGGCCACCGGGGAGGCCATGGGAGAGACGACCCTCGACAACCCACAGCTCGAGGTCGGGGCCGACATCCTCACGCGCATCCACCACGCGGACCGAGAGGGCGGTGGAGAGCAACTGCAGCGGCTCGTGGTGGATGGGATAAACAGCGCCGCACATGAGCTCTGCGCCAGGCTGGGCCGATCCACCCAGGAGATACACCTGCTGGCCATTGCGGGGAACACGGCCATGACCCACCTGCTCCTGGGCCTGGAGCCGAGGTACCTGATCCGGGAGCCCTACATCCCCGTTACCAACCGGCCGGGCCTCGTGCCAGCAGGGAAGCTAGGCCTGGGAGTGGCGCCGGGAGCCCGCTGCTACATCTTCCCCAACGTGGGCAGCTACTTCGGTGGGGATCTGCTGGCGGGCATCCTCCACTCTGGAATGGCCGAGGGGGAAGAGCTGGCAATCCTCGTGGATGTGGGTACCAACGCCGAGGTGGTGCTTGGAAACCGCGACTGGCTCATGGCCTGTGCTGGCGCGGCCGGCCCGGCGCTGGAAGGCGGCGTCACGCGCATGGGGATGATGGCAGGGCCCGGAGCCATCGATCGGGTCACCATGGATCCGGAGACCCTTGAGCTGCGCCTGCACACCATCGGCGACGAGCCCCCCCGCGGGATCTGCGGCTCCGGGCTCATCGACCTGGCGGCCGCCCTGTTTCTCTCTGGCCGGGTGGACATCCGCGGGAGGTTCGTGCCAGGGCGCTGTGGAGAGCTGCTCTCCGAGCGCGACGGCACGAGGCAGCTCCTGCTGGTACCCGCGGCAGAGTCTGCCTCAGGAGAGGCCCTGACGCTCAAGCAGGAGGACATGGACAGCCTGATCCGCTCCAAGGCGGCCATGTACTCGATCCTCCGCACGGTGACCCGGCACGTTGGAGTGGAGCTAGAGGAGCTCTCTTCTTTCTACGTTGCTGGCACCTTCGGGGCCTACATCGACGCCAGGTCGGCCATCACCATCGGCATGCTGCCGGACCTCCCCCTGTCAACGTACGAGGCCCTGGGCAACAGCTCCCTGGGCGGTGCCACCAGGGTGCTCGGATCCCGAGCGGCTCTGGCCGAGGTGGACCGGCTTCGGGACCGGATAACCTACCTGGAGCTGAACGTGAACCAGGAGTTCATGAACCGCTTCTCCGCGGCGAGGTTCCTGCCGCACACCGACCCGACCCGCTTCCCCTCGGTGCGGCGGCTGGTGGACGACAGGAGCTAGTAGGGGAAGTCCACCCGCACGGCTTTTTGGGGGATGGACTTGACCTTGCGGAAGGTGACGTGGTCCTTGTCCGGCAGGTAGATGCCAGGGGCGTTGGGGCCCCGGCTCACCTTGAGAACGGTGGGGCAGTTACGTCCGGTGTCGCGGCCATTCAGAAACACCCGGAAGATGCGAGGCGTGCGGCAGCGCACGTCCAGCCGGGTCTGCCCGGGGCCACCGAGTCGAGCCAGGAAGGGGCTCACGCGGAGAGTGATCCTGTGCCTCAGGCCTGCAAAGCGTGAGAACCTGAGCTGGACGGCCTTCACCTTGTGACGCTCCTTGTTGAGCACCAGCAGGTAGCGTCTGGCCGTCCGGACCCTCAGCCGGATCGGGGTCAACCCGAGGGCACGGTTTTCAAAGATCACGGTGACCCCCGGGGGGGCCGTGAGGAGGTCCAGCTCCCGGGGCCTTGCCCTCCCCTTGCGAGGCACGGCCCAAATGGCTCCCCGTGGCCTGGCCGCCGAGCCAGGGACGCCTGGCGCCAGGCCATGGTGACCTGCCGGTACCCCACCGTCCGAGGCAGCGGCTGCTGGCCGACGCGAGGCCATGGAGGAGGTGTCGTCTGCTGCGGCGTGGTCTGCTGCCATCCCCCGTGCCGGCGCTGGACCGGTGGAGGGGCCCTCGGGCTTCGGAGCCATGGACGGGGCCGAGCGGCTCGTCATCCCGTCTCCGCTGCCACGGCCAGTGCTGCCTCGCTCCCCGCTCTGTGCCCTGGAGAGCTCCAGGTAAAAGAAGATCGCCGCTCCGGTGGAAGCCAACCACAAAAGCGTCAGGATCACCAGGGCAGCCTTCACGGCCGCCGAGGCTCTGGTCTGCACGAGCGCGCCGATCTCGACCCGCTCGGTGTCCTGGGAGCCGGCTCTGCCGACTCTGGACGTTGCCACGCGGTGGGGCTCCCGACCATCGGCATCCTCCCCCTCGGGGGCAGAGCCCTCGTCGTCTCCTGCCGCGCCGGCATCCTTCCCCTCGGGGGCAGAGCCCTCGTCGTCTCCTGCCGCGCCGGTCTCCTCCCCCTCGGGGGCAGAGCCCTCGTCGTCTCCTGCCGCGCCGGTCTCCTCCCCCTCGGGGGCAGAGCCCTCGTCGTCCCCTGCCGCGGCCGCACCCTCCTGCTCTGCGAGCAGCAGGTCGATGGGGTTGGGCTCCACCTGGAGATCCTCGTGCGGGGGTGGCGGCAGGTCAGATGGCGCAGGTCTGTGGGAGGCGCCCCCCTGGATGCTCCTGGTGACCACATCCTCACCAAACCCGCCGTCCCCATGGGCGTCATCGGGGACAGCCGTGCTGGCAACGGCCAGTGGCTCGAGGTTCTCCGGCTCGGTCATCCTCTGGTCGAAGGAGGCCACCCGGGTCTCCTCCTCATCGTCGAACTCCGTGAGCACGTCGCCCGGCACCGCAGGGTCCCCATCGGGCCCTGTCTTCGCGCCTGGCCGGGACCCGGCGCCGAGCCTGGCTGGTGGTGCTGGACGCGCCAGCTCATCCAGCCAGACGATCATAGCGCGGGAGGAGACGGGCTGTCCGACCCGGTGCTGGAGCTCGAGGAGATCGTCTCCCATCTCGCCCGCGCTGGGGTATCGTTTCGCCGGATCCTTTGAGAGCGCGCGGGTCAGGACGGGCTTCAGGGCCGCCAGCTCTCCCACGAAGGGCTTCAGAGGAGAAGGGCTCAGACGACGCCTGTTGGGCGCGGTGAGCAGGAAGAGTGGGTTGCCCGTCAGCATCTCGTACAGAAGCGCCCCCAAGGAGAACAGGTCGGCTGGAGGGCTCGGGGTCTTGCTCTCGATCTGCTCCGGGGCCAGGTAGGCGTGCTCCTCGGCAGCCCGCCTGCCCAGCAGGTTCTGGAACCGGGCCAGGGGCCAGGCCAGGGCGAAGTTGAGCACCCTGACGCCCCCCTCCGTGGTGAGCACTATGTGCCTGGGGCTGAGGGCGCCGTGGGGAGTCGGCGGGTCGCACTGGTGGGCGTAGTCCAGGGCCTTGGCCACCTCCATGGCCACGTGCACTGCCATGGTCCAGGGGATCCGGTCGCCGGCATCCCGGAGCCTCGGGAGAATCTCCCGGAGGCTCACTCCATCCACATGCTCGGCGACGAGCACGACCGCGCCACCATAGCGCTCCACTCCCACCACGCGGACGATGTTGCCATGGCCAAGGGTTGTGTTGCGCTGAGCGCTTGCGGTGAGGCTCGCCGCAAATCCCGGCAGCGCCGTGGCCCGCTCATCAAAGCGCTGGAGGGCGAACTGCTTGACAAAGCCAGCCTCCCCGGGCTGCTCTGCCCGAAACACCTCGGCCAGCTCATCGACGCCGAGGGACTCCACACATCGGTAGGGTCCTAGCTGGAACGGAAGGCCAGTCGTTGCTCGACTCATCTGCTGCAGCTTTTATCGATTATGGGAGAGCGCCCATTTCCCGCCTGGGGCCCAGTATCGGGTGACAGGCGGGCAGATGTCAACAGCGCTGGCGCAAAGCCGCGGACCCGCGCCGCCGTGGAGGTGACCTCGGGTTAGCTCCCGGTGCGACGGGGCTACCTGCGGTGTCTTCGTCGGCGCCTGCGCGCCCTGGGCCGAGGGGAGACACCAAAGAGGTCCACTCGGTACACCCGGCCCCGGGCCACGGTGATGCGAAAGCAGGGCCCGGTCCACACCTGGCGGACTCGGCTGCCCGCCTGTGTGAGGGTGAGCGCATTGAACCTTCTCACCTTCACGCCGGCCAGGATCTTCTCGAGGCGGGAGAGGCTCATGCGCCTGCGCACCCTCCGGGCAGCGTCGGGGAGCGCTCCGGGGCAAGATGCCCTGGTTGGCTCTGGGCCGCCAACCGCTGGTTGGGAGCCGCCAGGCTCTCCAGCCACCTCTCCGCCGGATCCCTCCCCTCCGGATCTCGCAGGGCTCCTGGGGTCGCCAGGGACCCGTCCCCGCCGTCTCGAGGCGGCCAGCTCGGTCTCCAGCCTCCGGATACGCTCCTCGATCCTGCGCCAGCGCCGTTGCGATGCCCTGGTGTGCTCCCGCAGCTCCTTGCGCAGCCCGTCTGAGCGCCTGCCGGAGCCGGTGCCATGGGCGCTGCCTGTTGCACAGCCAGGCAGAAAGGCCGCGGCAAAAAGGACCATCCCAAAGGTCGCTGCTGGTCCGGGCAACTGGTGTGCTCTTGGCATGGTGCCATCATAACCCGCCCAGGTTGCGGTCGCAAAAAACCCTCTGAAGGGGGCCAGGGCCGGGGGGGGATTCTACCGCTGCCCGGCAGGCCCCGATGCGCTACAATCTCAACGGGACCACTGGACACAAAAGGGAGAGCCCATGTCGCTGCAGAGGATCTGGAAAAAAACGCGACCTCACAAGGTGGATTGTGCCGGCGGTTCCACGTGGACAGCGGCCTGGGGGAGGGCAGCTCCACCGACTGGCAGAAAACCTCTTCCGTGGCTCGCCGCTGCGCTCGTGGCTGCACTCGCCGCCGCGTGCGGCGGGCGCAGCGTGGGAGTCCCCTTTGACGGCTCCGGCACAGAAGCTGGACTCCCTGACGCGGCGACCGTGCCCGACGGGCAGGTGGACG
The DNA here is from genome assembly GCA_024276595.1 of Myxococcota bacterium. Lineage (GTDB taxonomy): Bacteria > Myxococcota_A > Polyangia > HGW-17 > JAJRWW01 > JAJRWW01. The sequence goes on along the minus strand of JAJRWW010000017.1, from coordinate 3,831 downwards.
CAGGAGCTTCCGGCTGCGTGGTGCCCTCCGAGCCCGTCATCATCGCCAACCCGGTGGAGCCATGCTTTGCCTACTCCCTGGACCGCATGGCGGACGACCGTTACGTGCTGGGCGGCGCCACCGGCTGGCCCGGCGCCGGGGGCGTCCGCGCGGCCCTCTGGGTCCTCGGGCCGGACCTGGAGCCCCAGGGCACGACCCCTGTCTCGGCGGAGATGGTCCTGGCCCGCTACGACCGCTTCAACCACGAGATCGTAGCCGTGGCGGAGAAGAACAACGAGGTCCGCTTGCTGCGCTACACCCTCACGGCGGCAGGCCCGGAGCTGGAAGGGGAGACGTTTCTTTGCAGCAACTGCTACCCAGCCTGGTCCAGCCCGGTGGTGGGCGCCGAGAGCTCTGCGGCGGCTGTGCGCGACCTGGGAAACAGCGGGCTCTACGTCTACATCATCGCCCGGGGGGGATCGGGCGACATGATGGTCCACGGCCCGCTGGAGGGCGAGAGGCCGGGGCTGGCTCCGGGGACAGACGGGCCCATCTTGCTCTACTCCAGCGAGGCCGCGCTCTGGGCCCAGCCATTTGACTGGGCCAATGTCTCGAGCAGCCCACCGATGGAGATCACTACCGGACCGACAATGGGCTTGCTCGCGGCCGAGGGCTCGGACCTGGGCGCAGGCCCCACCACAGCCGGCTCCTGGGCCGCGGCGCTCCTCGACGACGGAGAGGAGCCCACCTTCCTGCTGCTGGGCGGCGTGGACGGGTCCTCCCCCCAGACCCGAGGCAACGTGACCGGGGTGGTGAGCTACCCGGCTCAGATGGACATCAGTCTCGGCCAGCAGACCGTGGGGGTGGCCTGGGGGGTGACCTTCGGCAACCCCGACGTGGGTGCTTTCTCCATGGCCTTCGACACAACCGGCACACAGCCCATCTTCGGGCCTGCGCTCATAAGCGAGCCCGTCTCCAGCTCATCCTCTTCGTTCTCCATCTGGGCCGTCGCCGCCTCCCATGGGGAGGGTCACGCGGTGGTCTGGGGCGCCTGGCAGGAGGGCACCTATCACGGGCTCTATGGCAAGATACTGCGCTGCTCCGCTCGCTGAGAGCGGGGTCAACCTCCAATGTGCTCCAGGTCGTAGATGGCCTCCACGGCGCTGAGGTAGCGGTCGCTGGGGTCGCGCTCGGTCAGGTTCCGGATGACCTTGAAGATGGGGAGCTGCTTGATCATCTTGGGAGGGGGCCTGGGGTCCTGGGTCATCTGAGCATAGGCGCGCTGCACACCGGTTCCGGTGTAGGCCTCTGTTCCCGTGAGCATCTCGTAGCCCAGCAGGCCCACGGCGTACAGGTCCACCTGAGGCGTGGTGACGCCCATGTCGTTGAGCATCTCCGGGGCAAAGTATCCCGGCGTGCCGACCGCCTCCCCCGCCATGGTCAGGGGTTGGCAGAAGGTGGCGCGGCCGCCCCAAAGCCCCTTTGAGAGGCCAAAGTCCAAGATCTTGATCCGATACTCCTCCTCGTCGGCCCCATCCTCCCCTGGCTCGCAGATGAAGATGTTGGAGGGCTTGATGTCCCGGTGAACGATGCCCTGGTCGTGGGCGTGGGCGAGGGCCGAGAGTACCTGCAGGAGGATGATGCGCACGTGCTCGTTGGGAGCCGGCTCCTTGTAGATGATCTGGGAGAGGGGGAAGCCGAAGAGGCGCTCGAGCACCATGAACCGCACGTTGGACTGGGTGACCCCCACGTCCAGGATCTCCACTATGTTGGAATGGCGCAGGTGTGCGGCTATCTTGGCCTCGCGCTCGAAGCGCTCGTTGGCGTTGGGATCCAGCTCCGTGACGTTGGTGCGCAGCGCCTTGACCACCACCGGACGATCATCTTCGATGATCTCCGCGTCGTAGACCAGGGCATAGCCGCCGGCAGCGATCAGATCCTTGACCAGGTACTTGTACTTGAGGATCTCACCCTTTTGAAGAAGCTCGTCTGTGCTGGACATGGCCCGTGTGTCTCTTTGGTGCTCAGAAGTTGACGTGCACCCGCCTGGTGTAGCCGGCCACGGTGCGCAGGTAAACGGTTCGGCGCCTCCCGCGGGCACGCAGGATGACCCGGTGACGACCCGGGTTCACCGCGAGCCTGCGGATTGGAGTGCTGCCCACATTGTGGCCGTCCACGTTCACGCGCGCCTTGCGGTTGCACGTGATCACCAGGTAGCCCACTCGAGGCCTGCGAACCTTGCGGGGACGCGGCACAAAGACGTGCTGAAGCCTGGCGGTCTTGTTCCTGGGGATGAGCAGGACTCGCCTGTGAGTCCTCCCGTCGGAGGTGGTGAGGGTGACCGTGACCCGGCCAGGGCGCACCTCGATGTCCCGAAGGGGAGTGGTGCCCACCAGCTTGCCGTTCACGGTCACCCGGGAGGGAGGTCGGGAGCGGACCCAGAGCCAGGCGGCCGGCGGGGGCCTCTTCGCCCTCTTGGGGAAGGTGTGATGGAAGGCGTTGTTGCGACCAGCCAGCACAAAAAGTCTGCGCCCATAGGACCTGCCGTCCGCGGTCTTGAGCTCCACCAGGTAGCTCCGCGCCGTGAGCGCGAAGCGCCGCAGGGGGGTCGTTCCCACACCCCTGCCGCCCACGAAGACCTGGGCCCAGGGGGTGGATGTGACGCTCAGGTACCCGGTGCCTCCCACCCTGGGAGGAGGGAAACGGTGGCTGATCCGTCGGCTCCTGCCAGCCTGGAGCGCCAGGAGGAAGGTCTTCGTGCGCCCGTCCGCCGTCCGGAGCTCCACTCGCCGCTTGCCCGGACGAAGCTGGAGGGTGACCGGGGTTGTGCCCTGGCTGGCTCCGTCCACGTAGACCTGCGCCATGGGAACGCTGCTTGCGACCAGGGTGGCCCTGCCAGCGCTCCTGGCGCTGGCAGGGGCGGGCACGCAAAGCAGCACGAGCGCTGCAAGGACTGTGCGAACGAGAGACATCTGGTGACTCCTGACCCGGCGCGTCTGGGAAGCCATTATAGATCGTTTCGCGCCGGCAGAGGGTTGCTCCGTCAAACCGGGCGCCCTTGGCCGCCACGCTCACCCGGGCTGGGGCTCTGCCGGGTCGTCAATGCGGATGGAGCGCCAGCGACCAGAGCCGAACCGGTACAGGAGGGCAGCCGCCTGGCTCGAAAGCAGCGCCCCGATGCCAATCCAGGCGCCCAGCACCCCGAGCCCCATGGGGATGGTGAGCAGGTACACCAGCGGCACGCCCATGCCCCAGCTCAAGGAGACCACCACCAGCAGCGGCCAGCGGGTGTCTCCCGCCCCCCGCAGGGCGCCGTACGCGACCATCTGCTGACCGTCGAACACCTGGATCACCGCGGCGGCGTAGATGAGCGCCGTGGCCGTGCTGGCCACCTCTGCAAAGGGCGTGAAGAGGCTCGCCAGGCCACGGGGAAAGCCCGCAAACACGGCCCCGCACAGGCCGGTTACGCTCAGCACCAACAGCAGCGCCCGGCGACCGGCGGCGGCGGCCAGGTCGGACCTCCCTTCGCCCTGGTGGCGCCCCACCAAGGTGGTGGCCGCCACGGAGATCCCCCAGGCGGTCATGAAGCTGAGGCTCATCACCCGCAGGGCCACCTGGTTCGCCGCCAGGGCCACGTCCCCCACCCAGCCAATGATCACAGAGATGATCAGGAAGGCGCCGATCTCCAACAAGAGCTGCACCCCCATGGGTAGGCCGACGCGGATCATCCTCCTGAAGAGGCTCCAGTCGATCGGAGCCCAAATGGCGCCGACCCCGAAGCGGCGGTAACCCCCCCTCCTGCGGTGAACCACGACCAGAAAGCAGATCAGCATGAAGGTGTTGCTAGCCGCG
>JAJRWW010000247.1 GCA_024276595.1 Myxococcota bacterium | reverse complement strand
TCTTTCACTCCCCAAGGGGGCGCGTGGAGGGCACCGTGGCGATTCTGGTCACCTTCAACCAGCCCATGGTGCGCCTGGGAAGGGCGAAGAGCTGGTCCGAGGACCCCGGCAGGTACCCCATCAGGGTAGATCCCCCAGTGCGTGCCGTGTATCGCTGGGTAGCCGGGGACACGCTCAAGGTGGCCCTGACGCGCCCCCTGCAAAAGGCTCAGCGCTACCGCGTGACCGTGCCCGCCTCGACCCGATCCCTCGATGGTGTGACCCTGGCAAAGCCCCTGAGCTGGACCTTTGAGACTCCTCGGCCGAGGGTCACGGGAGTGGAGGCTCTGAGCTCGGCCAGGGCGCGCTACGACAGGCTGCACCCCGCTGATCGCTTCCGGCTTTCTTTCAACTCGCGCGTGGCCCCGGCCGAGCTCCAGCGGAAGGCCCGCCTGCTCGTTGCGGGCAAGGGAGTGGGTTTTCGCGTCACTGCTGGGCGTGAGGCCCACACGCTCCTGCTCACACCGCTGTCCGCGCTCCGGGCGGGGGCGCCCGTGGAGCTGCGGGTGGAGCGGGGCCTGGCCAGCACCGAGGGACCTCTGCGCTCTGAGAAGGTGTTCCAAAAGAGCTTCCGGGTTAGGGGTCCGCTGCGGCTCACATCAATTACCTGCAACGGGGATGTGGCCGAGGAGGGCTTCAGGTGCTGGCCCATGGTCACAGAAGGCATGTACAGTGGGCTCGCGATCTCGTTCTCCGAGCCGGTTACCCGGAAGCAGGTCCTGGCTCACCTGAAGATATGGCCCCGTCCCCGAGGCCTCGCAAAGCGCCTGTCTCCCGAGCACTACGGCTGTAGTATCCAGCGCAAGCCCACTGTGCGTTGCGCCCGCACCTGGAGGCTGAGCGACGACCTGCTGCCCAGGCGGCGCTACAGGGTGCGGGTGGCCGCGGGCCTGAGAGACGTGAACGGGAGCAGCCTCAGGGCCCCCCACACAGCGCGCTTCTCCACGAGAGACTATCCACCGGGGATCTTTCCGTCCAGGGCAACGGCCGGGTACAGGGAGCCGTGGCACCCGTTCAAGCTCAAGGCCATCAACGTGCGGCGGGTGGACGTGGAGCTCTTCCCCTTCGAGGGGGCGGAGCTGGTCCGCCTTCTGCGCTGCGAGAGGTCACACACTTTATGGAGCAAGAGGTGCCTGGGGAAGCGAAAGCCGGTGCGTCGGTCCTTGGCCATGCGGGGAGCGCCCAACAGGTTGCTCTCCGCCAGGGTGAAGCTCCCCCGCGGCCTGAACGTGGTGCGCATGAGCAGCCCACAGGTGTTGGATCCCAAGGGCAAGCGTGTGCTCTTTCACAGGAGCGTGATCCGCACCGACCTGGGCCTGCAGGGGAGATTGACCGCCTACGGGCTCACGGTCTGGGTGACAGACCTGCGCAGGGGCCGCGCCAGGCCCGGGGTTCGGGTGGAGGTGTTCGATCTGTCCGGGCGGCGGCTCTGGAAGGGGAGGACCGACCGCAACGGGCTGGCTGAGGTCTCGCGGGCGGGGTTGGGAGCTGGGGCGGTGCGGCGGACGCCGCCGGTGGTGGTGCAGGCCAGCCTCCCGGGCGACCTGGCCTATCTGTACCTGGACTCCAGCGACCGCGGCCCCTGTGGGAGTGGCCGGTCCAGGTGGCGTGGCTCGTGGCGCTACGGTCGTTACCGTTACAGCGGTGGGCTGCTGTCGGGCGACATCGGCAGGTGCGACAATCTCCAGGGGGACAAGCCCGTCCTGGTGGGCTACATCTCCACCGAGCGCGGGATCTACCGGCCGGGGCAGACAGTGTACCTGCACGGGGCCGTGCGGCGCTATGTTGCCTGGCGCCCCACCTCGGCGCGAGGGGAGGTGGCCAGGCTGACTATAGTCAACCCGGCGGGGATTGTCCTGGGGGAGAAGCTGGTGACCGTGGACGAGCACGGCGTCTTTCTCGCCAAGATCCGGCTCCCTGCTTCCGGGAGGCTCGGCTACCACCGTGCCCGGCTGCAGGTGGGAAGCGAGTCGCTGGGCAGCAGGTCCTTCCGGGTGGCAGAGTATCGTGCCCCGCGCTTCGCGGCTCGGGTGAAGGTGATAGGTCGCCCGCTCTTTGCCGATGGGGTGCTGGAGATGGTCGTCTCGGGCCGCTACCTCTTCGGCGGTGTCATGGCGGGGGCGGCCTACGAGCTGGCCGTGTCCAGGTACCCGAGCAGCTTCGCTGTCCCAGGGCACAGCGGCTACAGCGTTGGCGCAAGCGCCTACGGCCTGGATCTGCCCAGGGGAGAGCTGCGCCGCTTTAGAGGCGTGCTCAACCACACCGGCTGGCGGCGGCGGCGCATGAGCCTTGTGGACAAGGGGCGCCTCTTCCCGTGGCCGAGCAGCCTCTCAATCGAGGCCACTGTGCGCTCGGCGGCCCAGCGCAGCGCCTCGGCAAGCACATGGGTGCGTCTGCACCCTGGAGAGCGCTACCCGGCAGTGAAGAAGCTCGACTCCAGGGGGAAGGTCTCCCGCTGGCACCTGCTGGTGGTCGACCCCAAGGGAGAGGCTCGGTCGGGGAGCAGGGTGACGGTTCGACTCTATGGCACCAGGCAGAAAAAGAGCCATTGGAGGAGCCACATCGACTGGAAGCGCGTCCTGTGGTCTCGGACCGTGAAGGTGGGCAAGGGGGGCAGCACGCTCTCGCTGCGCTGGCCCAGGGGCTATGAGCGCTCGGATGGGCTGTTGTGGCTCTCGGTGCGAGACGCCAAGGGGCGCGAGGTTCGCACCGCACAGCGCGTTAGAAAGCCCAGCACCTACTCGCTCCGGCAGGAGAAGCAGGAGCGCGAGGACAAGGCGAGATCCCGGCAGCTCACTGTGACCACCGACAGGCAGAAGCTCTCCGACCCCACCTACCTCCCCGGGTCGGTGGCTGTTGTCACAGTCACCCGGAGCGGCATTCGCTCGGACGTGCTCCTGCTCGTGGAGCGGGAGCGAATCTTCCGCAGGATCCCTCTTACCTTTGATGCCCGGGGCAGGGCGGTGGTGCGGCTGAAGGTGCGCGAGCAGTACGCGGGCGAGGTGCTCCTGCGGGCGCTCGTTGTCCGCTCGGGCAAGAAGCTCCGGGCGCGAGGCAGCCCGGTCATGTCGGCCACTGCCACGCTCAAGGTGTCAGACAGGCCCTACCGCCTTCGCGTGGAGCTCAGGACCGACCGGCGCAAGTACCGGCCAGGGGACAAGGTGCGGGTGAATCTCCAGGTTCGGGACTCGCTCGGGAAGCCCCGCCCCAGCCGGGTGGTGCTCATGGCCGTGGACGAGTCGGTTCTGAACCTGACGGGATACAGCCTGCCCGACCCATACTTCAGCCTGGCTTACACGCCCGCCGACGGGGTCCTGGCCGACGACGTGCGGCGTCACCTGGCCGAGCTGGGCATCGATGTCCGGCATGTGGACCATGCGAGCGCGGATGGCGGCAAGAAGCTCGGAGGCTACGGTGGGCTGGGTGGCATGGGATCAGGTGGAGGGGGAGGAGGTGTCGGCCTGGGAGGCGTGCGGCGCAGAGGCTCCAAGACGCGGCCCCGGCGGCGGTTCGTCACCACCGCGTGGCACGCCACGGTGGTGACCGACGCCACAGGTAGAGCCACCGCAGCCTTTACGCTGCCCGACAACATCACCGCCTACCGCGTCATGGCCTTTGCCGTGGACATGGGGCGCTCTGCGGGCAAGGGCTCCACCCGCCTGGAGGTGGACAAGCCGCTCCTGTCGCTGCCTGCCCTGCCACGGCTGCTGCGCTCGGGCGACCGGGCGCGGGCCGGGGTCGTCATATACAGCCAGCAGGGCGCTGGCGTGGCCACGGTCATCGCGAGGGCTTCGGGCGCGGTGCGCCTCACCGGCCCTGCCACCCGGCGGGTGAAGCTGAGAAAGGGGCGCGGTGTCAATGTGCGGTTCGGGCTGCTGGCCACGGGGCAGGGCACGGCGCGCTTCACCTTCACCGTGCGGGTGGGCAAGGAGGAGGACTCCCTTGTGGCCACCCTGCCGGTGAAGCGGCCCACGCTCATGGAGGCCTCCTCGGTGGCGGGCGAGACCACAGCCGCAGTGAGGCACCAGATAGAGAAGCTCTCCGGCCTGCGGGGGGACGTGGGGGGGATGGAGATGTCCCTGGCGTCCACCGCCCTGACGGGGGTGGAGGACGGCATGGAGCAGCTCATCGGCTACCCTTATGGTTGCCTGGAGCAGAGGTCCTCGCGATTGCTGGCGGTGGTGGCCGCGGCGGCCCTGGGGGACCGCTTTGACCTGAAGTTGCCGGGCAGGCCGAAGGCGATCCTCCGCAGGGGGTTGAGCCGCGTTCTGGCCATGCAGCTACGCGACGGCGGCTTCTCCTACTGGCCCTCAGACAGGAGGAGCTGGTACTGGACCACCGCTTACGCGCTCGTGCTGTTTCACAGGATGCGGCTGGCCCAGAAGGCGACCGGGGTGTCTGTGCCCGCGCGAAGGGTCAAGGCCGCAGTGCGCTTCCTGGAGCACTACGTGCGAAACAAGAGATCCTTCATTGTCCGACGATACCACTTCTCACGGTATGCCTTTGTGCTATACGCCCTGGCCATAAGTGGTGCCGACATCTCCTACCGGGGCGTCGCCCTCGCAAAGGTGAGGGCCCACAGGCCGCTATTTGCCCGAGCCCTGCTGCTGGCGGCGCTTGCAACTAGCCGCGGCCGGAGCAAGAACGCCAAGCTCCGCGCCCTCGTGGAGAAGACCATCTCCGAGCTGGTGTTGGAGCTGGGCAACAGCCTGCGCGTGGATGGCGTCACCGCTCACGCAGAGGAGAACCTGGGCTGGGGCTACAAGGTGATGATGCACTCTGGCGACCGCACCACGGCCATGGTGCTCATGGCCCTGCTCGCTGCAAGCCCTGGGCACGCCATGATCCCACGGATGGTCAGGTGGTATCTCCAGGGGCGGAAGCAGGCCCGCTTCCGAAACACCCAGGAGGCGGCCTGGTCCGTGATGGCCATGTGGGACTACGCGCGGATCCTGGAGAAGGAGGTGCCGGACTTCGAGGCTGGGGTCTGGGTAGGTGGCCGTCGGGTGCTCAAGGCGCTCTTTAGGGGCCGACAGGTCAAGCCCCGTCGGAGCAAGATCGCCATGGCCGACCTCATGCGAGTGGCGGGTGGCGCCGCCAGGTCGCTGCTGGTGGCCAAGCGGGGCAGGGGCACCCTCTACTACGTGGTGAGGCTTCGGTATGCGCGCAAGGCTCTCCCCTCGAGGCCCCGGGACCGTGGCTTTGAGGTGCGCAAGGAAATCGTGGTGCTAGACAACGGGGGGCGCCCACTCAAGAGGCAGCGGCCTCCCCATCTGGGGGACACTGTGCTGGTAACCCTGAAGGTGAAGACCACCGAGGCCCGGCGGTACGTGGTGATAGACGATCCGCTCCCGGCCGGCATGGAGGCCATCGACTCGACCTTGAGCACTTCGAGCCGGAGGCTGGGCGCATCCTTGAGGGGCCTCATCTCGGACCGCTACGACTACCGGGAGCTGCGGGACGACCGGGTGCTCTTCTTCCGGAACCTGGTGCAGCCCTCCACCTTGACCTTCCGCTACCTGGCCCGGGTGACCACTCCGGGCCGCTTCGTGCTCCCGCCCACCAAGGTCGAGGAGATGTACAGCCCCGAGATCTTTGGCCACAACGCCTCTCGCCTGGCCATCTTCAAGTAACAAAGCCTGGCTTCGCCCCTGGCATCACTGAGGGCGGGGGCGGGCCAGAAGCGCTCGCACAGTTGCCCATCCTCCGATCTGGGACCACTGCACGGAACAGAGCCCATACAGGAGCCATGACAGCTCAGCGATACCCGCGTCCGCCAAGCCAGGTGTCCAGAGATCGCAGACCTCCAAATGCTACGTCCTGGGGCCGATGTGGCCGACAGGTGGCCGGCAGGGGCGCCCGGGCAGCGCCCATGGTGGGCAATGTGGAGATGTGGGCGTTGACGTGGGAGATGCTCACCAACGCCGGGAGCCGGGAGCCGGATACGGGACGGACACCTCGGTCGGAAAGTCAACTTTTTCTTTGCCCGGCCTTCGCTTGGCTGTACCATCTCGAGCATGGTCGCCATCTGCTCCACGGGCACCCCAGAAAACCCCAGCATGTCAACGGACGGACAGGCCCTCACCACCATCGAGGGCAACGTAAACGCCTGCGTGGCGCTGCGCCCCACTCTTCTTCCCCCAATCACTCGACCTGTCGGTGGAGCACTGCGGCACGCTGGACGGGGAGCTTGGCCCGTGAGTGGACCGAAGGCCGCGGGCCTCCCCACGGTGGGCGACCTTGGAGAAAGGCTGCGTCGGCGGAGGTCCGACGGCGCGGTGCCTGCAGATGGAGCTCACGGACCGAGAGGAACGACGCCCATGCAACGGAGACAACACGCCCTGCGTGCGCTGCTCGCCCTGGCGCTCTGCGCGGCGCTCGCTGGGGCCGTCGGGGCCCTCTTGACCGGATGCTCTCGCGACGACGGATCCGGAGGCCGGGCGGACGGCGGCGCGGCCCAGGACGCCGCGCCTTCCCACGACGGCGGCGGAGGCTCCGACGGCGCGGACGATGGGAGCGTCTCGCCCCTGCCAGACGGGGGCGGGGCCGTGGTGGGAGACTACTACGTGGCCCTCGATGGCAGCGACGACAACCCTGGTACCGAGGCGCTGCCCTGGCGCACCATCCAGCACGGGGTGGACAGCGTGTCTCCGGGAGACGTCCTGGTGGTCAGGCCGGGGGACTACGGGGAGCGGGTGATCGTCACCGGCGGAGGCACCGGAGAGGACTCGCGGATCCAGGTCATATCCGAGACGCGCCACGGGGCGAAGTGCGCGGGCTTCGAGATCGAGGCCGACTACGTCACGGTGAACGGCTTCGAGATCGAGGCCGACGTGCAGGGGGAAGTGGGGGTGTACGTGGCCGGCGCCCACCACGTGGACATAGTGGACAACTGGGTTCGAGAGTGCCCCCTTGGGGGGATCGACGTGAGCGGCCCCAGCCTGGACAGCCTCGCCACTTACGCCCGGGTGGTGGGCAACATCCTGGACCACAACGGCCAGTGGGGCGTGCACGTGGTGGGCTCCTACGTCCTCATCGAGGGCAACGAGGTGGCGCGCACCGTGCAGCACCACCCCAAGATCGAGTACACCGGCTTCACCGGCCAGGACGCCGACGGCTTCCGCATCTTCGGCGACCACCACGTCATCCGGCTGAACCACCTGCACGATCTGGGCAACGTGGAGGATCCGGGCAACCACCAGGGCCTCACCGACCCCAGTTACCCGGACGACGACTACCCCCACGTGGATTGTATCCAGACCTGGGACCGTTCGGCCCACGGAGGCCGGCCCGTGATGACCGACACTCTCATCGAGCGGAACCGCTGCTCCCTCACCCGAGCGAGCGGCAAGGGCGTGATGATCTCGGCGGTGGACGCACCTGCCCGCAACCTGATCATCCGGAACAACATCTTCGAGTACCGCGACATCGGCGTGTCCATCAGCCTGGGCACCTTCGAAAACGTCGCCATCTACAACAACCTGTTCAAGGCGAACCTGAACGACAGCCCCTGGGGGGCCGCCATCAGCCTGGACAACGTCTCCGGCTTCCTGGTGGTCAACAACCTGATGATCGACGGTCACGCCGAGGCGCGCTCCATCGCGGGGGCGGGCACGGTGGACTACAACTTGGTGTGGTGGTCGAACGGCACGCCCCCCGTGGGGACCCCGGGGGCCCAGGCCCACGAGCTGTGGGGAGTGGACCCGCTGTTCGTTTCCTATGACGGAAGCAACGGGGGAGACTACCATCTGCTGCCCGGCTCCCCCGCCATCGGCTCGGGCACGCTGGTGGGCGGACTCACGGACGACTTCGACGGCGTCCCCCGCCCGGCCGCTGCCGTCAGCATCGGGCCCTATGAGCCCTCGCCGTGATCTCCGCCCGGCCATGGATCCGCGCTCGGCGCGGACACATCCGAGCGATGGGCGGGGCGGACGAAAGGGATGCGCACGCGCCCGAGAGGAGAACTGGATGACGCCGCTCACCCCCAACGCACCGATCCCCGCGCGCCTCGCCGTGCTGGCGCTCCTGCTCACCGCGACATCTGGAGGTTGTGG
>JAJRWW010000246.1 GCA_024276595.1 Myxococcota bacterium | reverse complement strand
CTGGCCCCGGAGGGTGAGAACGCTGCCCATGCGGGCGCGCCTCTTGTCGGCGCTCAACGTGGTGGTCACCCGCGTAAAGAGGACCATCCGCTGGGAGGCCCGGGCCGAGTTGAAGGCGCTGGTGGTCCTGGTCCTGGCCACTAGCAGCAGGTCTCCGGGCCGGCCCAGGGAGCGCGGGGGTAAGGTTGCATCGAAGCGTCCTGTGGAGTCTGTCTTGCCGGCGACGGTGCGCACGACGCGCCCCCGGCGGAGGAAGCTCAGGGTCACGGGGATGCTGGCGAGGTCACCCCTCCCGCTGACGGTCACACCCACCGGGATGGATGGACCGGCCAGGTCTGCCGCGGGCGGGCAGTCCACGAGCAGGGTGACCGCGTTCTTGCTCAGATCGACCAGGCGAGCCCGGGGCTGGGCCTTCGTGTATAGGGGATCTCCTTCATAGCTCAGCTTCAGCGTGTACTCGCCTGATCGGTAGGGCACGAAGGTCTTGGCAGTGCCCGACTTTGTGGTCATGGCGCGAGTCTCGAACTGCACCTTGCCGTCCCTGAGGATCCAGATGCGCACCGCCTTGCCGCCGACCCCTGTGCCGAGGTCCGCATCCACGAGCTTCAGCGTGAGGACCACCCCGCCCTGGACCCTGTTGATCTTCTCCAGCTCCAGCCGGGTGGCGGCGCGCACGGTTATCGTGGGCGCGGTGGGCGGTGAGGCTGTGGGCCGGGTGGTCCGAGCCCGCAGGCGGGCCGCCGCGTGGGTTGCGTCCGCGGGAGGTGCCCAGCACAGGAGCGCGGCGGTCACGAGGAGGGATGCTGCGCTCATGGGTGGCTCTCCAGGGCCCTGCGATACCGGTCGAGCTGGCGCTGGGCACCATCTGCCCGGGGGCCAGGAGCAGCGGGAGCGAGCGCCGCGGCATAGGCCTCCACGAAGGAGTCCAGTGCGCTGAGCCGCGCCGGGTGGGCGCTTGCCAGAGAGCGCACGTCGGCCAGGGCAGCCTTCACGGTCTTCCGCAGCTCCTTCGGGGCCGGCCGGTGCTCGGAGCGCGCCGCCGCGCGCAGCTCTGCCAGGCGGCCCAGGGGTATCCTCACCAGGAAGCGCCGTCCAAAGAGGACGGCGAGGGGCAGCATGACCAGCGCCAGCAGGTCGGTGGGATCCCGGGTCACCTGGAAGCCACCAAAAAGATCCAGCACGTCCAGCAGGTGCATTGCCTCAATGTACAGGGTTCCCCACCTGTCAGATAGCTTCAAGGGCACAAAGATGACTGCCGTGAAAGAGGCCGCTGCGTAGAGCTTCCACATTCTGAGGGAGTAGCGCGGCGTGCGTCCTCCCGAGAGCCTGAAGGCCAGGTAGAGGGCGGTGTCGGCGGTGGCGGTGACAAAGAGCGGGAAGAAGAACAGGCCGGCGAAGTCGGAGAGCTTCCCCGTGAGCCAGCCAGGCACCCATCCGGAGCCCTTGAGGAGGTGGTCGTTCACACCGAGCAGAGCCATCGCCAGCAGGGGGAGGGGATGGGCGAGCTCCTCCACCGGCAGCCCGGTGTCGTCCACCCGCTCGATGCCGCCCAGCCATCGACCCAGACGGTCGAGCCTGGCAAGGATGTTCGTCACATGACCCTCGCGTCGCTGCTGCAACTGTGTAGCACGCCCCGAGCGCCCGGAAAAGGAGTCGCTGGGTTTGGCGGCGCCGATGCACGTGCGGCCCCCAGCCTGGAAGGGGTGTGGCAGCGCCTTTCTGAACCATTACGTGCCAGTGGGAGGTTATCCACTTTTGGGCTCCCTGTGGACAAGTACCCGCTGAAATCATTTGACTTATCCACTTTACAGTCCATTTTCTGCGTGATAAAAGAGCCGGTCAAGCAACCTCGCGGTGAAGGCGCCGCTCTTCGCCCTTGGTGGCTGTCGGGCTCGAGGATCTCGACGGGCTGCCAGGGAGAGCGTGGGCCCGGCTCGATCACCACCCTCGAGTGGGGGCGAGCTCGATACCGCGACCAGGTCGGGGCTACGGCCGCAAGGGCAATCGATATGAGAATCAAGCAGATCGAGCTGGTGGGCTTCAAGTCCTTCTGCGACAGGACCGTGCTCCGCTTTGAAGACAACATGACCGCCATTGTCGGCCCCAACGGCTGCGGCAAGTCCAACGTGGTGGACGCCATGCGCTGGGTGATGGGCTCCAAGTCTGCCAAGCAGCTCCGTGGCTCGTCCATGGAGGACGTGATCTTCGCGGGCACCGAGGCGCGCGGACCCATGGGCATGGCAGAGGTCACCTTCACCCTGGATCTGCGCGACGGTGGAGCTCCGGCGCAGTACTCCGAGTACGACGAGGTGGCGGTCACCCGCCGCCTGCACCGGGACGGCACCAGCGAGTACTTCATCCAGAAGGTGCCCGTGCGTCTCCAGGACGTGCGAGAGCTCTTTCTGGGCACCGGAGTGGGTCACTACGCATACGCCATCATCGAGCAGGGCAGGGTGGGGGAGATGGTGAGCTCCCGGCCCGAGACCCGCCGCCAGTTCATAGAGGAGGCGGCGGGGATCACCCTCTACAAGGAAAAAAAGCACAAGGCCGAGCTGAAGATGGCGGCCACCCGCCAGAACCTTTTGCGAATAACCGACATTGTGGGGGAGCTCAAGACCTCCATGCGGCGGCTCTGGCGCGCCGCCAAGAAGGCCGAGCGATACGAGGACTGCAGGGACGAGGTGGCCGACCTGGAGAAGTGGCAGATCTCCCAGCAGCTCCTGGAGAACATGGGCAGAGCTGCCCTCGCCCGGGCTCAGGCCGACGTGGTGAGCCAGGCCCTCGCCGACCTGGACGCCAGCACTGCCGAGAGGGAGGGGCGGCTCGCCGCGGGGAGGCTGGAGCTGCGGGACCTGGAGGTGGCGCTCTCGGACCGCCACGGTGAGGCGTCGGCCCTGGACAACAAGCTGAAGCTGGTGGAGGCTCAGATTCAGCACAAGCAGCGGGAGATCGAGGAGCTGGAGCGAAGGGGGGAGCTGGACGCCGCCGAGGCCGGGCGCCTGGAGGTGGCCATAGGGCGCAACGAGTCCGACCTGGAGACCACCCAGGCCACGCTGGAGGCCCTCGGCAGCGGGCTGGAGCGGCAGCAGCAGCTCCTCGAGGCCCAGGAGCAGGCCCTGCGCGAGGCGCGGGACGTGCAGGCCGAGGTGGACGCACGGGTGGATGAGCTGCGGGAGCTCTCCTCGCGCACCGACACGCGCATCGCCGCGCTCCAGGCGGATCAGCGCAGCTCCGAGCTCCGGCTGGAGGAGTCCACCCTCAGGCTGGAGCAGGTGGAGCGCGACCAGGAGAGCTACCTGGCCGAGGTGGAGCGCCTGCGCCCGAGCATAGCGGAGCTGGAGGAGCGCGTCTCCCAGGGACAGCAGGAGAACGGGGCGCGGAGGGATCGCCTGGCCGAGCTAGGCCGCCGTCTGGCCGGGCTCGACGATGACGTCTCGCGCCTGGAGGTGGAGCTGGACACCGCCCGAGGGCAGCTCCATCGCAGCCGCTCGCGGCTCACCTCCCTGGAGGAGATCCAGCGACGATACGAGGGCTTTCAGCAGGGCACCCGCGCAATAATGGAGAACATCGAGCAGGTGACCCAGCAGCAGCAGATCCACGGCCTGCTGGCCGACGTGGTGGACGCGCCCGTGGAGTACGAGGCCGCCGTGGAGGCGGTGCTGGGGGAGCGCCTGGGGGCCATCCTCGTGGCCGACCCGGACGTCTCCGTGGACGCCGTGCGCTATCTCAAGCAGGGCAACCGCGGCCGATCCACCTTCTTGCCCGTGGAGCCCATGAGGAGCAGGAGCGGCGCCCCCGAGCCAGCAGCGGGTCGCGGGGACACGGAGATCACCGACCCCCGGGTGCGGGGGATGATCCTCGACCTGGTGAAGGTGGAGGGGGAGTTCCAGGAGGTGGCCGGGCAGCTCCTGCGGGACGTGCTGGTGGTGGAGGACCTGGAGCAGGCCTTGGCGGTGTGGCGTAACCAGAGTGAGCCCCGAACCGTGGTCACCCTCGATGGCGAGGTGGTGGATCCCCTCGGCCTGGTCACGGGCGGCAGCGTGGACGCCCAGGGGGCCTCCGTGCTCGCGCAAAAGCGCGAGATCCGGGAGCTGCACCAGCTCTGCGAGTCTCTGCAGGCGGAGCATGACGCGCTCCATGAGCGGCTCGTGGCCAGCAAGCAAGAGCGGGTGCGCCTCCAGGCCGAGGAGGAGGAGCTCAGGCGGGTCATCCACGAGGCGGACATGACCCTGCTGGGCCTCTCCAAGGACCTGGATGCCTCCAGGGGGCGGCTGGAGAGCTCCGAGGGCCGGCTCCTGGTGGCCCGGCGGGAGGCCGAGGAGCTGGGGCGCTCCATGGAGGAGCTGGAGCGTCGCCGGGCAGAGGGACGGCTGGAGCTGGACGGGCTGCTGGACGCCCAGACCGTCTCCAGGGAGCAGCTAGAGCTGGGTCTCCAGGCGGCTGGCGCGGATCGTCTCCGCGTGGACACCCTCGCGGCAGAGGTGGGGGATCTGAAGGTCCAGGTGGCCCGGGAGCTGGAGCAGCAGAGCACCTGTGAGCGGGAGCTGGCTCGGCTGAGATCCGACCTGGAGAGGGATCGCCGGCGGCTGGTGACCCTGCGGGAGTCGGCCGAGGCGGGGGCCGAGCGGACGAAGACCCTTCGGGTCGAGGTGGCCGAGGCGGACGAGGAGCGCCTCCAGTTGGCCGCCCAGGCCATGGATCTGGGAGAGAAGCTCTCGGCCGAGTCGGAGGTGTGCGAGCGGATGCGCGGAGAGCTGGATGAGCTGGACGCATCCTTGAAGGAGCGCCGGGAGGAGCGCCGGCTCCTGGCCGGGGAGCGAGAGCAGACCCAGATGGCGCTCCTGGAGCTGGCCAAGGACTGGGAGCACCTGAGCGACCGGCTCGAGGAGCGTCACCACGCAACGCCCCAGGAGGTGCTCCACGAGTTCCACCTGCGCCCCATGTTCGACGCCGAGCTGCAGGAGCGCCTCGCCAGGCAGACCAAGGTGCTCGACTCCCTGCGCAACACCTACCACCCGGGGGCCAGACAGGAGTTCGAGGAGCTCAGCGAGCGGCACGAGTTCCTGTCCTCCCAGCAGCGGGACCTGGAGGACGCCCTGGACCGGCTCGAGAAGGCGATTCAGAAGATCAACCGCACCAGCCGAGCTCGTTTCAGGACGGCCTTCGAGGGCATCAACGAGCAGTTCAAGG
Source organism: Myxococcota bacterium (assembly GCA_024276595.1). Taxonomy (GTDB): domain Bacteria; phylum Myxococcota_A; class Polyangia; order HGW-17; family JAJRWW01; genus JAJRWW01. The sequence goes on along the minus strand of JAJRWW010000246.1, from coordinate 1,840 downwards.
TGGTGTACCCGCGGCTGTTTCAGGGCGGCAATGCTCGCCTGGAGCTGACCCAGTCCAACGACGTGCTGAACGCCGGCGTGGAGATAGTGGCCCGACCTCCCGGAAAGAAGCTCCAGTCGGTGGACCTGCTCTCGGGCGGAGAGAAGGCCTTGACCGCCGTGGCCCTCCTGTTCTCCATCTTCCGCTACAAGCCCAGCCCCTTCTGCCTGCTGGACGAGGTGGACGCCCCCCTCGACGACATGAACGTGGACCGCTTCAACGAGATAGTGCGAGAGATGGCCGAGGAGACGCAGTTCATCATCATCACGCACAACAAGCGCACCATGGCCCTCTCGGAGAGCCTCTACGGTGTGACCATGGAGCAGGCTGGCTGCTCCAAGGTGGTGCAGGTCAGCTTTCGGGAGGCCGAGGGCATGGTGGACGACGACGGCCCCGGCGGCCCTGGAGGCCCGGGCGGCAAGGAGGCCAGGGAGAAGGGCGACGACGCCTCGGCAGAGCCCCCCAACCCGGCGATGGATCCACCTGGCGGCCGCCACGCCGTTGCCAACGGGGAGGCGTGAGCCCGCCCAAGGGAGCGACAATGCCCTCTCTTTGCGTGATCGGCCTTTGCTGTGTGCGCTGCGGTCTGCGGCAGGCGCAGGACTTCACAGGCTACACCTGCCCGGACTGTGGGGACGAGGGCATCCTGGACGTGGAGTACGACTACGGGCGCGCCCGTCAGCAGCTCTCCGCCGACCTGCTGGCGAGGGAGATGCGCAGGGACATCTGGCGCTATGGAGCGCTCCTTCCCGCCTCTCCGCCGGAGCCATGGCCCGGCCTGCCCGTGGGGGACACCCCACTCTTCCGGGCGGCTCGGCTGGGGACGTACCTGGGGCTCGATCACCTCCTGGTAAAGCATGACGGTCTGCTCCCAACGGGCTCCCTCAAGGACCGCGCCTCGGCCGTGGCCATCGCCCAGGCACTGGAGCGAGGAAAGGACATCGTCGCCGGTGCGTCCACGGGGAACGCGGCATCATCCCTCGCAGGGCTGGCCGCCGCCGCGGGCTTGAGGGCGGTCATCTTCGTGCCGGAGAGCGCCCCCGCCCCCAAGCTGGCTCAGCTTCGCACCTACGGCGCGCTCGTCGTGGCGGTGCGGGGCACCTACGACGAGGCCTTCGATCTCTGCCTGGCGGCGACCCGGCGGTTCGGGTGGTACAGCAGGAACACCGCCTACAACCCCGTGCTCTCCGAGGGCAAGAAGACCGTCGCCTTCGAGGTCTGCGAGGGGCTCCGCTGGCGCCCCCCGGACTGGATCGCCGTCTCCGTTGGCGATGGCTGCATCCTCGGGGGTGTGGGCAAGGGGCTGCGCGATCTCAAGGAGCTGGGCCTCATCTCGCGGCTACCACGCCTGCTGGGAGTCCAGGCCGAGGGCTCGGCGGCCATCTACAACGCCTTCTTGGACGGCGCTCGCACCGCCGAGCCGGTGAGGCCAGACACCCTGGCGGACTCCATCTCCGTTGGGCAGCCGCGGGACGCGCGCAAGGCGTTGGCCGCCATCAGAGACACCTGCGGCCAGATGATCGCCGTCTCCGACGAGGCCATCATCGAGGGGGGGCATCTCCTCGGCGGCCTGGCCGGGGTCTTCGCCGAGCCCGCCGCCTCCACTGCCCTCGCCGGGGTGCTGGCGGCCCGGCATGAGGGCGAGATCCGACCGGGTGACACCGTGGTGGTCCTGGTTACGGGCAACGGTCTGAAGGACCCTCAGACCACGGCGCTCTCCACATCGGAGCCGCTGTCCGTGCCTCCGGACGAGGGCGCTCTCGACACCGTGCTCTCGGCCCTGGCGTCGGGGTAGGTCGGG
>JAJRWW010000245.1 GCA_024276595.1 Myxococcota bacterium | reverse complement strand
TCCAGGGCGGCGACGTCGTCGACGTTGATGATCGGGCGACGCCTCGGGGCACGCAAGAACGCGTAGTCGGGCCGCTCCGGGAAGGGGGCGCGGTAGTGGGCACGGCCCTGGGACGCGAGGCGCCTGAGGGCGTGGGCCTCCAGGCGCCTCAGCTCGCGCCGCGTCCCCTCCGCCGCCCATGTCCGGGCGTCCAGAGAAAGGAGCCACTCCACCAGTGGCTCCGCCTCGGCCCTGGCGGTGTCGAGGCCGCTGTTTAGCAGCCACGTGTAGGCCCTCATGGCCTGCTCCAGGCGCAGCTCCATGACCTCCGGCCACTTGAGCACCGAGCCGCCCAGGAAGTCACCCGGCTCCGCCTCTGGATCCAGCTCCCCGGAGGCGAGCAGGTCCTCATGGAGGCGGGTGCCCGGGTAGGGACAGAACATCGACACCCGCACGGCGTCCGGCCTCAGCCCGGCGCAGAAGGAGAAGGTCTCCAGCAGGTGCTCCTGGGTCTGCCCAGGGATGCCGATCATGAGGTAGGCCATGGTGTTTATCCCCACACCCCTGAGCGCCAAGAAGGCCTCCACCAGGCGCTCCCGCCCAAAGGGTCGCCCCAGCACCCTGCGCCTGAGCTCCCCCGGGGCGCACTCCACTCCGAGCTTCACCATGTTGCAGCCAGCCCGAAGCAGCAGCCTGGCCACCTCCGGGTCGATCTGCTCGGGGGTGGCGTTGATAATGAAAGGCAGGCCAACCTCTCCCGGGTAGCGGCGGGCGAGCTCCTCCAGCCACCCCCGGTCCGCTGCGAAGCGGTCGTCGGCGAACATGATCGCCCGCAAGGAGGGCGCCCGGGCCTTGAGCTCCTGCAGCTCGGCCAGCAGGTTCTCCACCCCTCGGCGCCTCACGTAGGGCCAGCTCGACGGCGAGCCGCCCAGGGACTCCCCGTACCGCGCCACCAGCGCGTGGTTCTGGCAGAAGCGGCACCGGTAGGGGCAGCCCCGGCCGCTGAGCACCTCGCCGAAGCCGCGCTTGGCGCGCACCAGCGCGTCCAGGTCCAGGCCGTCGAAGAGGGGCAGGGCCTGGTTGTCGAGCCGCGGCAGGGGAGCCATGGGGTTTCTGTGCACCGCACCCCCCGCGCGCACCCAAAAGCCCGGCTGGTCCGTGGGGAGCTCGCCAGCGGCCAACCGATCCACGTAGCGCACGAGGTGGCCCCCATCCAGCTCCCCCATGCCCACCCCGTCTACCCCTGGCCAGCCCAGAACTCCATCCGGGTCCAGGGTCGCGTGGATCCCTCCGCACAGAAGGTGCGTGCGTGCCAGCCTCTCCTTGATGCTGCGCGCAAGGCCCCTGGCCTCCTCGGCGTGGGAGCTGTTGAAGGAGATGCCCACGAGGTGGGGCTCCATGTCCGCAAGCTCTGCCCACAGGGGGTCGGCTTCCTCTGCTCCTCGCCCCGCCCCCCTCCGGTGAATGACCCGCACCACGTGGCCGGCATCCACGAGCTCCCTGGCCAGGATCAGCAGGCCGTGGCTCACCCCCACCGGTCCGCTGCTGTTGAGCCAGATCAGCGCCACCCTCATGGGGCTACCCGCAGATCCAGTCTGCCGCCGCGGCCAGGTCCGAGAAGCGCCACACCGGCCGGGCCGGGTGTCGTCCGTCCGCGCAGCCGTGCCCGGTGGCCAGCCCCGCCGACGCCAGACCCGCGTTCGCCGCCGCCTGCAGGTCCGCGGTGGAGTCTCCCACGACCATGGCTCGCCACGGCGGCACCCCGAGCGCGCCGAGGGCCTCCTCCAGGAGCCCGGTGGAGGGCTTGCGACAGAGGCATGGACCGCGGAGGGGAGCCACCCCCTCCGCGTGGTGGGTCTCCGGGTGGTGTGGGCAGACGTGCAGAGAGTCCAGCCGCGCCCCCGCCTCGGCGAGCAGCTCCACGAGCCTCGCATGCACCGCGTCCACGGCGGAGCGGTCGCACAGACCCCGGGCGACCGCCGCCTGGTTGGTGACCAGCGCCAGCCGCACGGAGGCCCGGTTCAGACGGGCCAGCGCCTGGGCCGCCCCGGGGATCAAGCGGAGCCGATCAGGGCTGATCACAGGGCCCGCCTCCTCGACAAGGACTCCGTCTCGATCCAGTAGCACAGCCTCTGCACGCCGCCGAGCCCTCCCGGAGCGCACCGCGCCGTCCACCTCGGCCAGCCTCTTTGGGGTGCCCATGTCCTTTACGTACTCGCAGCTTCTGTACCCGAAGATCGCGTCGCGGGCGTCCACTCGCCGGGGGATCACCTCACCGAAGAGGTCCGATGGACGGTCGGTGGGGATGTAGCAGAGCAGCCGGCGGGAGAGCACCCCAACGCCGGCGTTGGTCAAGGCTGCGGCAGGCAGCGCGGCGGTGGTCCGGCCCCCCTCTCCGCGGCCCAGCCAGCCCACCAGGCGGTCCCTGTCATCCAGGGCGACCAGGTCGCTGTCCGAGGGGTGGCTGGAGCGGTGCACGAGCAGCGTGCCCAGGCCCCCGTGGTCCTGGGCCACCCTGGCCAGCAGGGGCCAGTCCAGGGCTGTGTACAGGTCTCCGAGGACGAACAGAAAGCGAGGGGCGAGGGCCCCGGAGACCGCGTGCAGGGCGCCCGCGGTGCCCAGGGGGCGAGCCTCGATGTGCGTACGCACATCCAGGGAAGGGGGAGCCAGCTCGCCCGCCGCATCCCTCAGCCGATCCCCCCCAACGCCTGCAAGAAGCAGCACCTCCGACACCCCGGCGGACCAGAGATCCTCCAGCAGATGTGCCAGCAGCGGCCGCCCCGCAACGGGAGCGAGGGCCTTGGGCAGATCCCCGAGGATGGGAGCGAGCCGGGTGCCCTTTCCCCCGCAGACCACCACGGCCTGGCGGAGAGGGGGGGCGTGGCTGTCCCCCCTCAAGCCCAGGCCCCCAATAGCCGCCCCACCACAGCTCCCCTTGCGGCGTACCAGGCGAGCCTCCTCGTGGTGCGCCAGGTGAAGCAGCGCGACTCACCCCAGGGGCGCTCCCGGTGGGAGACCGGCAGCTCCACGATGCGAGCGCCACGACGATGGGCCCGATAGAGCACCTCCACCATGAGGAAGGCCTCCGTGTACTCGGTGGAGAGCCGATACCCCGAGAGGAGGTCGGTGCGCAGCAGCTTGAAGGCGCAGTCCACGTCGCGCATGGGCAGCCCAAACAAGGAGCGCACCACCAGGTTGTAGGCGCGCGAGGTGAGCTCCCGGCGCCACCCCTCCGCCCGGTGGATCTTGTAGCCCACCACCGCGTCCGCACCGGCCCTGGCCCGCCGCACGAAGGGGCCCAGCTCCCGCACGTCGTACTGCATGTCCCCGTCCGTGAAGGCCACCCACTCGTACCGGGCCGCGCTCAAGCCGCTCCACAGCGCCTGACCATAGCCACGATTCTCCTCGTGGTGGATCACCCGCACCCGCGGGTTTCTCTCGGCCAGCCCGTCGGCGATCTCCCCGGACCGGTCCGGGCTGGCGTCGTCCACGATGATGATCTCGTGCTCATCCACCAGCTCACCCAGGACCTCGTCAGCCAGCAGCGCAAGGGGCTCCACTGTGGGCTCATCGTAGTAGGCAGGGAAGAAGAACGAGACTCGCAGGGCTCTGCACTCCATCTGGGGCCGACAGCGGGCCCGACCCGGCGGCGAAAGCGACGCCAGCACCATCGACAGCTCCGCCAACACCGAAGGCAGCGGCAATAGTACGGGCGGCTCCACCCAGAAGCAAGACGCATGAGGCCATTGCAGCGAGACAGGTGCCCGGTCGTGCTATACATGGACCCCATGCGACTGCTCTTCTCAAGGGCGCTTCTGAGCGCACCTGTGCTGGCGACCCTCGGCCTCATGCTGGTGGGGGGATGCAGGTCCTGCAAGGGGAGCGGCTCTCACGGGAACAACCCCTGGGCCCGCGCGCTCCCGCTCTCCACCGCCGCCTATGGCCTCCCCAAGGTGGCAGACGCCCGGGTGGAGATCACCCGCGGGCGCATGCTGCTGGAGGGCAGGCCCATCCTCGAGCTATCCGACGGGCGGATCCCGGCCGGCTCCATGCGAGACGGGAAGGACGGGCTGTTCGTGCCCTCCCTGGCCCGAGCCTTGACCGCCCGGATCCAGGAGCTCGCCGGCGGCAGCAAGGGCAGGTTGGCCATTCGCTGCCAGCCAGCAGTGCCCTTCCGCACCCTCAGGGCGGTGCTCTACACGGCCATGCGCTCCGGCTTCACCCGGCCCTGGCTGGTGGTGGAGGGCCACGGGGGAGCGCTGGCAGGCTTGCCGCTGGAGCTGCCGTCGGTGGTGAGCGGCCGAGGCCACTCCCTGCGCCCCGCTCCTGCCAGGACCCCCGCCCTGGCGGTGGGGCTCGATGGAGAGCGGGTCCGCGTCACCCGCTGGGGCAGACCTCACTGCCCCAAGGCGGGAGCCGAGGGGGCAATGAGCTGCCGATCCCTGAGCGCGGGCGATCCGAGGCACCTGGGCGCCTTGAGCGCCCTTCTGCTGGCCAGCTTCCGCGCCCAGGCGACCCGCGCGGGGCGCAGGAGAAGGCCCGACAGCTCCGTCATGGTCTGGGCCTCCCTGGACGTGCCCGTGGGAGGCCTGGTGCGACTGCTGGACGCCCTCCGAGAGGGCCCCGGGGGGGCAGGCTCCTGCAAGCTCGAGCCGGACGAGACCGCCACCCGCTGGCAGCGCACGGGCCCGATGGTGGATCCAGCCGGCGCCTCGGACAGGGGGTGCCTGTACTACCAGACCGTGCTGGTGTGGTCCCGGCCGGGCCCCATGAGCCAGCGAAAAGGGGGCCCGCGGCCACCTGCTCACCGAAAGCGGAGCGTGATGCGCTGATCCCGGCCCGAGGCGATCTCCACTGTGCGCCTGATCCTGCGTACCTCGGCCGGGCGATCCCCCAGAGCTCGCAGGGAGAGCCGGGCCCGCACCTCGTAGGACCCGGGCTTGAGATGGAGCTGGTGGCGGTGACGGCGACGAGGTTCAGAGCCCGCAGGAAACTCCCAGGTCACAGGCGTGGCGCCGCCGCTGCTCGCCTTGGGGCGAAAGCTCACCGTCAGGCGGCTGGCCCTGGGGGCGTTCTTTCCCAGGTCGTAGACCACCGTTACCTCCACCGGCTTGGTGCGAGACCAGTAGGCCACGAGGCCGGCGCCAGCCACCAACAGGATCGGCATGGCCAGGCGACGGCGCCAGGAGCGGGGCTGCGGAGATGCTCCCCGGTGCTCTGCGGCAGGAGGTGTGGCGGGATCGGGAGCAGTGGGCCCTGGGGAGGAGCGATCAGAGGACATGAAACAGACGCTCAGAAGCGACCCTGCACCAGGAGCGAGCCCAGGTGCACCTGGCGGCTCTGCTTGCCGCTGGCGGTGGAGAGCCTGTAGCCCCTCTCCCACAGGTAGGTGTAGTTGATCATCAGCTTCAGGTGCTGATCGAGCACGTGCCAGTTGAGCCCCACGGTCAGCTCGTGCACCGACTCGGGCACCAGCGACCCACCGCCGCTCGGGTCCTCGGCACCGCCCACCGGTGATGTCCACCCGTAGGACATGGCGCCCTCGGCGCCGCTCCACCAGGCAACCGGCTCCACGTAGGTGTATCGGAGGGTGGGCTGGAGCCAGACCCGCTTGAATGTGTAGCTCGTCTGGGCGTAGCCGCCAAGAAACGGGCGCAGCCGCCTCTCGGGCTCGGGGAGCTCCTTGACCGCGTCCCCGTGGTCCTCCAGCCGATAGAACACCTCCCCGTTGAGGGAGAAGCCCGCCACCACGAAGGAGAGCTCCGCCGCCACCTGGTGCAGGAAGATGCTGTCAGTGCCCCCCTTGCCGTCCAGGTCCCGCCCCGAGGGCATCGGGTTGAAGAGGTATCCCGCCGCCAGGCGCATCCGGAAGGGGCGAGCGCCCCTGCGCAGGTCCCCCTCCAGGGTGGATGTGGCGCCAAGGGGCTCGATGCCCACCCGGGCGACGTACATGAGGCTCACGTCGTCGTTTCCGCCCGAGTTGAAGCCTCCCCCGTTGAACACCCCCAGCTCCTCGAAGACCCGGTCCTTACACTGGAAAAAGTGCAGCTTCACCCCTATGTCGCGCCCCCGCCCGAAGGCGTTCGTGGCAGGTGAAGGGTCCACGAACATGGTGTCGTAGGGGTCGGCGTTCTGCTGCCTAGCAAAGCCCACCTGGAACTGGCCCACGGTGACGCCAAAGTGCTTGCAGGTGCGAAGATGCAGGGCAAAGTCGTTTAGCGCGACGCCCCTGGCGCCCCCGAAGTCCAGCTCCACGAGGAAGGTGAGGCGCCTCGTGAAGACATTGCCCGACATCTGCAGGATGCCGTTGGGGAGGTCCATCCCCAGCTCGTGGATCTCTCCCTGGGGAGCCATGGTCGAGGTGCCCGTGACCTGGCCCCCCCGGCCGACGAGCCGGGCAATGCCATTGACCTGCAGCCTGTAGCGGCCGCTCTTGGAGGCCACGAAGAAGCCCCCGTCGTAGCCGGCGGCCACCTTGCCCGAAGAGCGCCGCTCTGACCCCTCGTAGGCCACGCGCACCTTCTCCAGGCGCACCGCCTCCACGCGCTTGGCCAGCTCCTTTACGCGCTGCCGGAGCCTGTCCAGCTCCCTGGCCAAGGTCCGGGGCGCCTCCGCGGCGCGGGCCAGCCGGTCGAGAAGCTGCTTGAGGCGGATCACCCGTACGTGCAGATCCTTCACCTGAGCGTGGTAGGAGCCCAGGTTGGCGAGCTTCTCGTTGAGCTCGGCGAGCCTGGCCCTGATGTCCTTCGCCCGGCTGCCGCCCGAGATCGCCCGGGCATGGGCGGTCCCCCCAAGGGCCAACATGGCCACCGAAGCCAGGGCCGCAATCAGTGCTTTCTTCATGTCCTCACCTGCGCGTGTGCTGGGCACGGATGTTGCTGTCTGGCCGGGAGGGGGTCAAGGAGATAATTGCTCGCCCTCGCCAGGCGAGCTTGACGCCCGCCTGGCGATGACGCATCCATAGTCGGGCCAGGAGTTTGCAATGACAAAAAAGAAGCGACTGCTCGTCACCAGCGCCCTCCCCTACGCCAACGGGGACATCCACATCGGCCACCTGGTGGAGTACATCCAGACCGACATCTTCGTGCGATACCAAAAGCTCAGGGGCCGCGACACCCTGTACCTTTGCGCCTCCGACACTCACGGCACCCCCATCGAGATCAAGGCCGGTCAGCTCGGCGTCTCCCCGGAGGAGCTCGTGGCCCGATACAACCGGGAGCACCTGGCGGACTTCCACCGCTTCGGGGTGGGCTTCGACCTCTTTTACACGACCCACTCCCCCGAGACCAGGCACCACGCCGTGGCCATCTACGAGGGGCTCCGACGGGCAGGGCTCATCTACACCAAGGAGGTGGACCTGGTCTACTGCGAGCACGACCAGCGCTTTCTGCCCGACCGGTACGTGCGCGGTAGCTGCCCCAGGTGCGACGCAGCCGACCAGTTCGGAGACAACTGCGAGGTGTGCGGCGCCACCTACGACCCGACGGACCTGGTGCTGCCTCACTGCTCCATCTGTGGCAACGAGCCGGTGCGGCGCAGCTCCAAGCACTACTTCTTCCAGCTCTCGGCCTGCAAGGAGCAGATCGCCCGGTGGATCCACGACAACGGTCACGTGCACGCGACCACGGCGAACTGGCTTCAGGGCGCCTTCCTGGACGGCGACCTGCGGGACTGGGACATCTCCCGGGACGCGCCCTACTTCGGCTTCGAGGTGCCCGGCGAGACGGACAAGTTCTTCTACGTGTGGCTGGACGCACCGGTGGGCTACATCGGCACGACCCAAAAGTACTGTGACGACCACGGCATGGACGCAGACGACTACTGGAAGCGCTCCGACGACACGGAGGTGGTGCACGTAATTGGGAAAGACATTGCCTACTTCCACTGCCTCTTTTGGCCGGCCATGCTCGCCCACTCTGGCTACCGCACCCCGGACCGGGTGCAGGTGCACGGCTTTTTGACCGTGGACGGCCAGAAGATGTCCAAGCGCACCGGCACCGCGGTCACCGCGTCCATCTTCGCCGAGCACCTGGACCCGCAGTACCTGCGGTACTACTACGCATCCAAGCTGGGCCCCACCAACGCGGACCTGGATCTGAACCTGGAGGACTTCGTCAACCGGGTGAACGCGGACCTGGTGAACAAGACCGCCAACCTGGCCAGCAGGGCCCACGCCTTTGTGACCCGGAAGCTGGACGGGAGGCTCGGAGATGTCGACCCCCAGGCGGAGCCCGTGTTCGCGGAGGCAACCTCCCGCTTCGAGGCCATTGGAGAGGCCTACGCCAGCTTCGAGTTTGCCAGGGCCCTGCGGGGGATCACCGAGGTGGCGGAGCTGGGCAACAAGTACTTCCAGGACAGGGCCCCCTTCCACGTCATCCGGGATGACCCGGAGGAGGCGCGGAGCATCTGCACCGCCGCCCTGGGCTTCGTGAAGGTGCTCGCCATCCTGCTCAAGCCGGTGGTGCCCCACATGGCGGCCAGCATGGAGCGCTCCCTCGGGCTTTCGGACCTGGCATGGGAGGACCTCTCCTTCGACCTGGGAGGTGGAGAGCTGGGCGACTTCGAGCGGCTCGTAGACCGGGTCAAGCTCAAGGCCGTCAAGAGGATGATCGAGGCTCAGCGCGCTGCCCACGAGGCGACGACACCATCCAACGGGTCCCAGAGCCCCGCGGCGGATGCTCCCTGGACCCCCAAGCCCGTGGCAGAACGGATCACCATCGACGACTTCGCCAAGCTGGACCTGCGCGTGGCCCTGGTGGAGGAGGCCAGCCCGGTTGAGGGGGCGGACAAGCTGGTGCGCCTGCTGCTGGACCTGGGGGACCACAAGCGCACGGTGTTCGCTGGAATCAAGGCGCACTACGCCCCCGAGGACCTCCAGGGCAAAAAGGTCATCGCGGCTGTGAACCTGGCCCCGCGCAAGATGCGTTTCGGCGTGAGCGAGGGCATGGTGCTGGCCGCCAGCTCCCCCAGCGGGGTGTTCCTGCTGGGCGTGAACGACCGCGCCCTGCCCGGCTCCAAGGTGAGCTGAGCCCTTGCGCCGTCGCTAGCGACGGCGGCAGCGCGCCCCGAGACCCAGCAGGCCGAAGAGCAGCAGGAGCACGGGCGGTGCGGCGCCTGGCGCGGCCTGGCAGCCGCTGAGCTTGTAACCAGCAGGAGCCACCCTGAGGACCACCGGGCCGGGGCCGTCGGAGCAGTAGTACTCGGTGGAGCTGGGATCCTCCGGGTCCGTGGGGGTGCACTGGGTGCCAAAGGGGCAGGGGTCGGCAGCCTCGCAAACCCTCGAGCAGACAGAGAGCCCGGCGCTGTCCTGGGCGCACAGACCTGTCATGCAGTCGGCACCCGTTTCGCAGGGCTCGCCCACCCCACCGAGGCCGTCGGTGCACTCCGCCAGGGCGCCGCAGTTGACCTCCACCGACAGGTCCAGGGGCTCGGTGGTGAAGGTGTTGCCGTGGGCGTCCTCGCCCACCGCCCAGATCTGGTGCGGGCCCTCCATGAGGTCGCCCACCTGGAAGGCGAACTCCGGCAGGGTCTTCTTCTCAATGGATGCCCCGTCCACGAACAGCTCCACCGAGTAGAGCACCACGTTGTCGGTGCCGTGCACCAGCGCCTGGAAGGAGCCGGGCACCACAGCGTCCTGGCCGGGGTCATAGATCTCCAGCCAGGGCGGGGTGGTGTCCTCCCGCACGCCGATCATCTCCTTGAGCACCTCGAAGCTGTCCTGCTGGCCAGTACCGTCGCAGGCCTGGCCGTCCGGCACCACGCCGCTCCCCCAGTAGGTCTCCTGGCCGGACTCGAAGGGGTTCATGATGGCCTGTGTGTTGTCGATATGCGCCAGCCCCATGGCGTGGCCCGCCTCGTGGGTGATGGTCAGCACCAGCAGGAGCAGGTTGCCCATGTGCTCCTCGGAGAAGGTGAAGGAGACGTTGCGCTCGAACTTGTCGCAGTCAAAGGGAGAGATGCCCAGCACACCAGAGGGCTGACCCAGGTCGCCGGGAGAGCCGCCCACTATCATCATGCTGTAGGCCGAGCCCTCCGGGGGGTGCCTGGTCACCACCTGCAGGTCGTTGTGGGCGTAGAAGTACTGCACCCAGCTCCGGATGGCCTCTATGACCTTCTCGCGGCTGTCGATGGTTCCACTCAGGAAGGGAGTGTGGTCGAGCTCCGGGATGACGCTGTCATTCCACGGAATGAAGGAGGTAAACTCGTCCGGGTTGTCCTGGCCCACGGTGATGTTTGCCCCGTCGAAGTGCAGGTACAGGGTGTGGGCCTCCCCCTCCTTGGGGCGGTGGATCTCCTGGGGCAGCATGTGGCTTCCGTCCGGCCTCAAGGCGTAGGGCTGAGGCGGAGGGATCACCATGATGCAGGTCCCAGCGGCTCCGTGATGCACTATCTGGTAACCCCCCAGGGGGTGGCCCACCCTCGGGCCGGTTACGGGCTGGACCACCCTCTGGGCTGCGGTTCGGTCCAGGACGGCCCGGCCCTGCACCACCTGGCCCCGGGCAGCAGCCTGGCTCGAAGCGCTCCTGGACTGCCGAGGCTCGGGCGCGCCACCCTGACCACACCCGCCCACAACGAGGGGCAGCGCAAAGAGCAGCCAAACCCAGAAGCTGGCAAAACCGAAAACAGACGTACGATCTCTCATTATTGGCACCTTGCGACCCGCTGCAGATGATCCGCGACAGCCACCGGGTATCATAAATCGCCCCACAGGTGACGTCCACAGGGTTTTGAAGCGGCCATGGAGCTGGACGACCTATTTGGGGCTACCGCCCGCGGCCAGAACCCGGTGACCCCCTGGACCTCCGAAGCAGTGGATAGACGGTGGCCCCCGACCAGCCCCCCTTCCCCGGCCAGGGCTGCACAACCAGCCGAGCGGGCCTGCCTCCAGCGGGAGCTAGCAGGGCTCGCTCACCGCCAGGCACGTACACTGACATGCCGGCCTCGGCGGGCAGCTTTACCGAGCGGATGGTGACGAACAGGGCTCCCTCGGTCACCAGGAGGGCGTGGTGGACGTCTCTCCCGGCAGGGTTGAGCAGCGCGCTGCGACCGGCGGGAAGCTGGATCACCTGGGGCACGGGCAGCCGCTCCCCGCGCAGGATGACCCCTGCGGAGCCCGAGGTGGTCATCGCCCTTTCCATGAGCACTGAGCCCCTGGCGGGGGTGGCCCGCCCGGACACCCGGGAGGAGCTCCGGGGGATCTTTCCGGTCAGGAACAACCCCTCCGGGCCGGCGGGCATGAAAAACAGCAGTGCAGCGCAACCGCTCGTTCCCGCGGCCTCCAGGCCGTGGGCCACCCCCGCCCCGATGGCAGCGCTCTCGCCCATCCTCAGCAGCTCTGTCCTCTGGCCACCGGTGACCCTCATGGCTCCCCGAAGCACATGGACACCCAGGGCAGAAAGGTGACGCATCATCGGGATCCGCGCACCCGAGGCGAGCTTCAGCACCACCAGGGAGACGCGGCTCCCGGTGACACTCCCTGGGTGTAGCAGGACCTTGGCCATGACACCCTTGGCCAGCCTCGCCCTGGCCGGAACGTCACCCATGCGGACGGTGAGCTTTACCGCGGGTCGTCTGAAACGCAGCTTCAGGGGGACCCACCTGTCCGCCTCCCCCGAGGGAAACACGAAGCTCAGCACCACCCTGCGCACACACGCCGCGAGCAGCGCGTTGCCCGAGGTGTTCTCGCGCACCCGCACCCGCGTCACCACCCCCATGGGTCTGACCCCCAGCTCCACCAGGAGCCGGCCTCCCACCCTGTAGTCCTCGGCCATGGCCAGCTCATGGCACCGTCGGAGCCTCCGGCGGTACTGCCGCAGGTTCTTTGCCAGGGCGTCTCGCACCAGGTCGGCGGGGGCGTCGGGCCCGGCTCTCCTTGGGTTGTCAGACCGTGGGTGGTCCGGTGAAGGAGCGGGGCAGGCCACCAGGGTGCCAAAAAGCAGCGGCAAGAAGACGGGCTTCATGTGTGGTCCTCCGAGCACAGTACACGCACTGTATTCCTCCTGTGGCCAAACACCAAGCCTGCCGCCACCGCGCCACTGCTTTGGTGCCAGTCGCCCGTCTGTCCAGGTGGTGCCCCTGGCAAGTGATCGAGTCGATCCACCTTCTCCAGGACGCAGATGGCCCTCTGGCGAACCCTGTTGACCGCGAATATTTGCCCCATTGGCTCCCTGTTGCTAATGCTGGAGAGGTGGGAATGATCCCGATGGATGCCGGGTAGCACCTGGAAGAGGAGTCACCTTGAAGCTCTGGCACTACCTCGCCGCCCTCTGCGCCACCATCCCTGCGGGTGCTGGGGTTGCTGCGCTGGCCACCGGGCCCTTCGCCAGGCTCAGGGCGGCGCCGATGGCGGCCTCGCGCGGGTCGGCCCGGCTCGCTCGCCCCAGTGGATCCGTCGGCCAGGGGGGCGCGAGAGCGGCCGGGGCCAGGGCGGCGTCCAGCAGGACATCACCCACGGGAGCCGGCTACTTCTCCGCCAGTGGAGTGGTACCCTATCTCTCTCAGGGCCTGGCGGGCCAGGCCAGGGCCTCGCTGCTCCGGGGGGACACGGTCCGGGCGGCGCGCCTTCTCGAGAAGGCGCTGGCCACGCGGCCGGCACACCCGGAGCGGGCTCGCTTCGTGCTGGCACACACGCTCATGGGCCTGGGCCGCCATGCCGAGGCGCTGGCGCTGTTTCTCCACCTCCGCTCCGCCTATCCCCTTCTGCTCCACGAGATCACCTACTTTGCCGCCCGCTCCGCCTACCAGGCTCACCAGACCCTGCTCGCCCAGGGCCTCGCCTCGCAGGTGAAGGGGCCGGGGCCCTTCACGGCGAGGGCGCGGCTCCTGCTGGGCGACACCCTGCGCAGCCAGAGGCGCTGGCGCAGCGCCGCGCGGATCTACTCAGCCTTGCTGCCCCAAAGCAAGGGCAAGCCGTGGGAGGCAGAGGCGCGGCTGCGGCTGGCCCAGTGCCTCTCCAGGATCCCCGGAAGAAGCCTCGCCCGGGTGACAACCTTGCTGTACCGGGCAGACAGCCTGGCCCCCCACAAGGTCTGGGGAAAGCTGGCCCGGCGCCTGCTGGCCTCCCTGGCCAAGAGTCGGCGCCGGCTGCCGCGGCGAAGCTGCGCCAGCATCCTGCTCCGCTCCCGCTCCCTGAGCAGCGCCATGAGGCTCCGCCCGGCGGCGCGTGCCCTGCGAAGGGCTCGCCGGATGGGCCCCTGTCCAGCCTCCAAGCTCTGCGTCGCCGCCACCGCATTGGGCCGCCTGCAGGCCCGCAGACGCAGGTATCGGCGAGCCTCCCTCAAGACCCTTCGACTTGCCCGCCTCACCTGCAAGGGCGCGGGCATGACCGCTCCTCTGGCAAAGGCCAGGTACGCCGCCGCCAAGGCGAACGCTGCCCTGGGCCGGACCCGTCGGGGGCTGGCCCTGTTCGCCCGGGTGGAGCGGGAGCACCCCCACAGCAGCCTGGCAGACGACGCCCTCTACCGCTCCGCCCTGCTCCTTTACGCCCAGGGCGAGACCGCGCGGGCCGACGGGCTTCTGAGCAGACTGCTACGGCGCTACCCCAAAGGGGACATGCTGAAAAACGGGCTGTGGCACCTGGCATGGAGGGCCTACGACCAGGGAGATCTTCGCGGCGCCCTGAAGCTCCTGGAGCGCTCCTGGAGGATCCG
>JAJRWW010000016.1 GCA_024276595.1 Myxococcota bacterium | reverse complement strand
CTCCACCTCCTGCTACGACGATCCAAAAGGGAGCTGGCGCGCCTGCTCAGGGGCAGCGCCATGGCCTGGATCGGGCGCAGGTGCCTGCTGCGCACCACCTGCGTAGTGCTGGGCAACCTGCGCCAGGAGCGCGCCGTGGATCCCCTGGCAGCCGCGCTGGTAGACGCCGACCCCACCGTGCGTGCGCACGCCGCCTGGGCTCTGGGCAGGATCCGGTCTGGGGCCGCCCTCCAGGCGCTCAGAGCGGCCAGCCACGTGGAGATGAGCCCCGATGTGCTCGAGGAGATCCAGCTCGGCATCCAGGATGAGGGCTGAGCCACCGGCCAGGAAGCTCCCCGCTCGGCGCCGAAGGGAGCTGCCCGACAAAGAGCCCATGGATCTCCCAGCGCTCCACTTGTGGCGCTGGGCTGGCTGTGGCACGCTCGGTCCATGGGACGCACCCCCCACCTGGCCGTCATGGCTTCAGCGCTCGCCGCGGCCGCGGCGGTGGTCCCCTCCTCCGCGCTCGCGCGGCGCGGCGGCAGGACATCCTTCCGCGACAAGACCTCGGGCATCCAGATCTTCTTGCCCACAACATGGGTGCGTCAGTGGCGCTCGGCCTTCCCTGGAGCTCTGGTCACTTTCAAGCACAGGACCGTGGACGCCCGGCTTATTCTCTCAGCCAAGGTGCGGCGAGCTCACCTCTCCACCGAGGAGCTGGCAAAGAAGAACGCCGCTGTGCTGACCAAGCGTGGCTGGCTCATGGGAAAGGTCTCCTCCACCAGGCTGGGCCGCTTGAGCGCCGCCATGCTCATTGGAACAGACCCCAGGTCCTCTGTACGCCTCACCCAGCTTTACTCCATTCGCGGCAAATTCGTCTACGTGGTGACCTTCATCACGCCCCTGTCCCTATCGGCGCGCCTGCGACCGGACCTGTTGTTCGTCCAAAAAAGCGCGCGCTTCGCGAGGTAGCTCTGCCGCAGGTCTCCGCTCTACCCGCCCTGCTTGTAGACCAGGAAGTAGTACAGCACCGCCGCCACGGCGGCGCCAGCGAGCAGCAAGCCGATGAGGATGGCCGCCCAGCTCCTCTTTGAGGGGGGCAGGCCCTTCTCCACCCGCACCTTGAGCACTCTCCCGCCGTCCAGCCCCCACACCTCGTCGGCCGCCGTGAGACCCACGGGGATCATCTCCGGATGATCCCCCTCGGTGATGTGCACGTTCTGCCAGGTGAACGTGTCGAAGACTATGAGCGGTATCTCCTCCCCGAAGTCGCCGATTATCAGGTACCTGCCAGTTGCGCTGGAGAACATCTGGGTCCGCTCCAGCTTCTTCTCCTTGTACAGCAGCGGCTTGGCCTTGCCCTTCTCCCACAGGTAGAGCCCGGCCTTCTGACTCTGGAACTCTCCGCAGTACACCCCGATCTTGGCGATCTGCAGGGAGTGCTCGTCCACCTTGGGGTCTGGCTGGTAGTGGAAGATGACGAACTCCTTGCCGCTGTCTGGAGTCACCAACAAGAAGCGGTTCTGGATGTCCCAGAAGATCCGCTCCATCTTCATGTCCCTCACGAAGGTGGTGAGCTTCAGGATGGGCCTGAGGGGCACCGGGTTGTCGTGCGCGCCCTTGCCTGTGTGGATGTCAATCTCCCAAAGATCGAACTTCCCGATGAGGTGAACCCAGCGTCTGTCGGCGCTACAGGTGAGCTGCGACAGGGCGATCTTCCGCTGGCGCTCCCCGACGTGATCCACTGCCCGCACCAGCCGTAGCTGGGGCAGGGGCTCGGAGAGCACGTACACCTGGAGACACTTCCCCTCACGGGTGATCTCGTAAAGGACGGACCGCTCCTCGCCGCTTTTGAACTCGTGGGAGATGGCCCAGATTATTCCGTCGTTGGCCAGGTAGGCTCGCTCAAAGGAGAGCGGAGCGTCCGACGGGAGCCGCTCGTGCACAAAAGATGTGGCCGGCTTGGAAAAAAGCGGGGCAAGGGTCTCCGGGTGCAAGAAGGTCACCTGCTGGGCGCTGCCGTCCGGGGCGTCCCGGCGGTCGGCCTGGGTGAGCAAGAGTATCCCGAGGGGGGAGCAGTCCCCAAAGTCGAGGCCAATGCCCATCTCGGTCCAGCGCGAGGAGATCTCCCCGGTGGAGAGGTCGTGCAGCGTCACCCCGTCGGTCCACAGCAGGATCAGCTTCTCTCCGGAGATGGCCGCCTCGATGAACTTGTCGGTGTTTATGCCAGATGGCCCCTGCAGCTCCGGCGGGAGCTTCAGCTCTGTGGTGCTCACCTCCACTACGTGCGCGTACTCGCCCAGCTCAGGGATCGGCATCGAGTCCTCCTTTTGGGGCGCCGCGGGAGCGCTCCTCCCACCGCACCTGTGTGATAGGCCCAGGGTATTGGCGACGCCCCCGATGGTCAACATGCTTTGATGCCTGTGGTACCATGGGGGCCATGAGATACGCTGCGACCATCGGCATCCTGCTTCTCCTGGCACCCTGGTGGGGCGCCTGCGGCCTCAATGGAGACCCCGGCTCAGGGGACGGGGGCGCAGACGGCGGGGGAGACGCTTCGCCTCCGGACGGCTGGGTGTGGCCCGACTCCGGGCCCACGCCGGACGCCCAGGTGGCCGTCTGCGGAAACGACCACCAGGAGGCTGGCGAGATCTGCGACGACGGAAACCTCCTGTCAGGGGATGGCTGCAACTCCACCTGCACTCTCATCGACACCTGGTACTACGTGGCCACCTTCTTCACCGACGGCGACCAGGCGGAGCCCGCCCTGGCCTGCGACGCCAGCCGGGTGGTCGCCGTGTTCTCGACCTGGACCGCGGGAGATGCCTCGG
>JAJRWW010000244.1 GCA_024276595.1 Myxococcota bacterium | reverse complement strand
CCTCAGGGGGGATGGGGACATCGGGGTAGTCGTCGGAGAGGAGCCCCACCATGCGAAATCGCGCCGCGCCGCTCACGAGCTCCACGTGGTTGGAGCCGGTCTTTTGCACGTGAATCTCCTCCACGGGGAGGTTCTTTACGATGTCGAAAAGGGGCTTGGCTCCCACGGTAATGCCACCCTGGATCGCATTGGTGGACTGGATGCGAGAGGTCACGGTCACGTGCAGATCACTGGCGCGGATGAGGAGGGCATCTTCACCATCGGTGGTGAGCACGGCGTTTGCGAGAATCGCCATGGTTCCGCCCTGCTCGGCAATGGACTGGGCGAGCAGGAGCCCTTTGAGGAAATCCTTCTGCTTGATGGTAAACTTCATGCTGAGCCTTCTTGCCTTTGGGCACCTGTGTGAGGTGGCTGCTCTGTTTCTTCTTTATGGTAAAAGACCGTTATAAGACAGTGGTAGCAGTAGAGCCCGTGAGAATGTTCTCATTGTCTACAAGTGACATAAACTAAAGAGAAAAACAATTCACAAGAGCGGTTGTTTTCTCTGGGGACAAAGGGAGCACAACTGGTGCTGCTGCCGAGCCATGAGTCGGTCAACAGGCTGTCCAGGCTTTTTTCACGGGGTCCACAACATGTTTCCCACCGGTTGGCCCTTGGGGACCATTCTTACGGCCATGGCTTCACCGGGTCAAGAGCTAGCGAGGCTGTGGCTCAGAGCGAAGAGCTGGTGTGGTCTGGAGGGAGCACTCGCCGGCTGTGGGCGGTGATCAGCGGGTCAGGATACGTTCGAGCGCTTCGACACTCTGGCGTGTTGCCTCGTCCTGCTCAATGAGCGCCTTTATCTTCCTGTCGGCCGACAGGACGGTGGTGTGGTCCTTGCCTCCGAACTGTCGGCCTATCTCCGAGAGGCTGGCAGGAGTGAGCTTTCGACACAGGTGCATGGCGATCTGGCGGGGGAAGGAGATGGATCGCGGTCGGCGTGAGCTCTTGAGGTCCTTGGGGCGGATGTTGAAGTAGGAGGAGACCTCGCGCTGGATATGCTCGATGGTCACCTGCTCGCAGCCAGAGCTCAGCATGGACTGGAGGATCTGCTGGGTGAACTCGACGGTTATGGAGCGACCCTGCAGGCTGGAGAAGGCTGCCACTCGGATGAGGGCGCCCTCGAGCTCGCGGACGTTGGAGCGGATCCTGGAGGCGAGAAAATGAGCCACGTCGTCGGGCAGAGGTATGGAGTCCAGCTCGGCTTTTTTCTTGAGAATGGCCACTCGGGTTTCCAGCTCGGGCACCAATATGTCCACAATGAGGCCCCAGGAGAAGCGAGACTTGAGGCGCTCCTCCAGCTCGGGCATCTGGTTGGGGAACTTGTCGGAGGTGATGACTATCTGTTTTTTGTTCTCGTGCAGGGCGTTGAAGGTGTGGAAGAACTCCTGCTGGGTGCGGTCCTTGCCGGCGAGAAACTGGACGTCGTCTATGAGCAGCACGTCGCAGTGGCTTCGGTATCTCTCGCGGTACTCCTCCATCTTGCCTTGCCTGAGGCAGTTGATGAACTCGTTCATGAACCGCTCGGCCGTGATGTAGGTGACCGAGCGCGCGGCGTCTTTTTCCAGGACGGCATGGCCGATCGCTTGCAGCAGGTGGGTCTTGCCGAGCCCAGTGCCTCCGTAGATGAACAGAGGGTTGTACTTGGAGCCGGGCATCTTGGCCACCAGCTCCGCTGCGGCGTGCGCGAACTGGTTGGAAGGGCCAACAACGAAGCTGTCGAATCTATACCGGTCGTTGAGAGAGGAGGAGCTGGTGGACACAGGTGCGCTGCTTTTCCTGCAAGCGGCACCATGGGGGGTCGGCAACACCCTGGAGGCAGCCGCGCGTGGATCGGGGCTGTCGGCTGGATCTCGGGGAGCCTTCGAAGCTGGGGGCTGCACCAGGACCTCGATGGTGATCTCCGAGCCGGCCTGCTTCAGGATCTCCCTTTGCAGCGAGCGCTTGTAGTTGTCCTCGAACCACTCCTTATGGTAGAGGTTCGGCGCCATCAGCGTCAACGTGGAGCCGGTGAAGCTCACAAAGCGTAGAGGGCGGATCCAGACGTCGAAGTTCTGGTCGGACATCTTGGCTTCGATGGCTTGAAGGACTGTGGTCCAGATCTGGTGCATGGCTTTCCGTACGGGCTGAAGATGGCACGCGCTCGGCGCAGTTATCCACAGAGTTATCCACAGGTGTGGATAAGAGATTAAAGGCAACAATTATTGTCGGTTACAGAAGAACCGGTTGTCAGTGCCCCACTGGTTATCGCAAGCTCTCAACGCTCCCGTTTCGAATCCATGGGGCGATTACCTTCTGCGATGAAACAGTGCGAACGAGTATCTTCAGAGCGCGGCAGGCTGGCAAGCAGTTTTCCACCGGGCGAGCTTAACCCCGTGACAATCGTTTGGAAAAAAAATTTGTGGATCCGATGCTGAGGAGAGGATCCAGAGACAAGCGTGACCATCGCCGTTGGAACATCTGAAAATGAAAAAGAAAAATAGGTGAGGTGGAGCAGCGCCGTCAGAAACCCAGGTGGGAAGCGGGTCAGCTCTGGCTGGCCGGCTGAGAGACCGCAGGCACGCGGTGTTGAGCGATCGAGGGGCGCCGATGCCAATGGTGATGGGGATCAGATGGCCTGCGCTGAGCTCGGACGGCCGAGAGGCAGTGCCCCTGTGGATCCGAAGTGAGGGGCGCCGCGGTAGAAATGCCGGTGGGGTTTGATCCCCTGCGGGTATGATTTGGCCCGGATGGAGAGGGCGGCCAGAGGTGTGGCCTTGCTTGGGGGCTTTGATTGGCCTTGACACAGAGGCCGTGTGCTGATATTAGGCTGCACCCTTAACCCAGGGAAGTAGCGTCAGGAGCTGAGGTCGTGAAACGCACATACCAGCCACACAACAAGAGTCGACGTCGGACCCACGGCTTTCGGAAGCGGATGAGCACCAAGAATGGGCGGCTGGTGCTGGCGCGGCGGAGGCGGAAGGGTCGAAAACGCCTCGCGGTTAGCACTCCCAGGAAGTAAACGTCGGCCTTGGTCTCTGAATATCGTGTCGTCTCCCTGGGGCGTGGGCCCGGCGGGCCTCGTCGGTGAAGTTGGCGTGCCAAAGAGGACGCCGCTGGCCAAGGAGCTGTCGCCTCAGGAAGAGGCGGGAGTTTCTCCTTGTGCAGAGCTCCCGGGAGCGGTATCTGAGCGAGCATCTGGTGTTCGTCTACAGGAAAGGCAGTGGCGCGGTGAGTCGCATGGGAGTCACCGTGAGCAAGAGGGTGGCCAAGCAGGCTGTGAGGCGAAACCGAGTGAAGAGGTGGCTACGGGAGGCGTTCCGGCGGCTGGATCTGTGTGCGTGTGCAGAGCCGGTGGACGTGGTGATCATCGCCAGGCCATCGGTGCTCAGGGCGAGCTTTCGGGAGGTTCGGCAGGAGGTGGAGGGGTTTTGGGAGGGGCTGGTTCGCACCCGGCGTGGAGGCTGCTGAGGAGCTCGCTCATCTGGCTGATGGTGGCGCCCATCTTGGCCTATCGGAAGCTGGTGTCTCCACTGCTTTTACCTCGCTGTAGGTTCTATCCTAGCTGCTCTGAGTACGGGCTGATAGCCATCCGAAAGTACGGTCCCTTTGTGGGCCTGTATCGTACCTTGCGACGCATTCTGCGCTGCCACCCCTGGCACCCTGGTGGGCACGATCCACCCTAAGAGTGCCCAAGAGTCATCCGGAGAGATCCCCGTGGATAAAAAACAGCTTTATGTCGTGATGATAGTGAGCGTTGTGTTCTTGCTCGGCATCATCGGGTACAGGTGGTTGTTTCCGGGAAAGGAGAGTGACCCCGCGAAGGCCCCTGGGGCATCCTCCGGTGCGGTCGGCATGGGGGCCACAGGCGCGGGCCCTGGCACCCATGCTCGAGCCGTGGCAAAAAAGCCCAGAGGGAAGCGCAGGGTCGGCGAGGTAGCTGGCAAGGTGTCCAAGGGGGTGGTCAAGCCCGCTCCCAGACAGGGCCCGTTGGGGCTGCAGGGAGTGAGCGGCGCGGATCTGAAGGCAGAGGGGATATCGGACGTGAAGGAGCTTCGGCTGCGGTATGGATGGGCCCTGGACCTGGGAAAAAAGGACGCCGCCGAGAAGCTGCTGCGGCGCGCCATGGCGCTGGCGCTCAACGACCGGGCCTTGTTTTCGCTGGCGAGCAGGGGGTGCAGGCAGGGTTTTTGGGGCGCGGCGAAGCTGGCCCTGGCTCGGATGGTTGGCCAGGCCGCCGACAAGAGGTTCCAGGCGGCGTTTCTGAGGGGGCTGTGCTGGATCGGTGAGGGCAAGGCCAGGGAGGCCAGGGCTCAGCTTCAGCGCAGCCTCGTGCTGGCGCGCAGCGACGAGCAGAGGGCGCTCGTGCTGACCCAGCAGTGCAGGCTTGCCATGGACGAAAAGCGGCTGGAGCAGGCGAGGAGGGTGTGTCTGGCGGCGCTGGGCAAGGGCCCTGATGAGCGGGCGCTGTTTCACGCGGG
>JAJRWW010000243.1 GCA_024276595.1 Myxococcota bacterium | reverse complement strand
TGGCTGGGACGAGGCCACGAGCTCCTACAGCCTGGCGGTGAGCTGCAACTGACCGGCTCGCCCCAATGGGCTGGGCGCACCTGGCCCACAGACTCTTTGCCGACCGACTCTTTGTGGAAGGCAACCATGTACTGCGCTGGAAACGGAGCCAGCAACGCAGCTTCGATGCTGCAATTGACGCCTACTCTGACCTGGCTGCCATCGTAGTTGTGTGCTTGGTACTTGCGCCAGTGCCTGCTGCTGAAGTGCCAGATGGTTGCTTCCCAGGCTCAGCCATCTTGCGCCGTTGCCGGAATGCAACTGCGGCAGCTTTGTCCACGACAGTTACATTGCCGATCTTATGAGCCCTCAGCTTGTTGGTCTTTATCGCCTTGTACACGGCGGCCCTCGTAATACCAATCAGCTCCGCAGCTTGTGCCACGCTGACCATTTTGAAGTCCCGCGGCAAGTTGTCTCTCTCAGCCTCATGTTCGGGAGCGAGTATCCGACCCTGATCGATACCAATGCGAGTAGCAATGTCACGGGCTAGCTGATAGAGCTCGGATGACAGAATGCGGTGGTTGACCTGATTTCGCCCCTGCAACGCGATTGAACCAGGCCCAATCGCCATCCTGTAGACTTCGAAATAGCTGACGCCCGATTTCCCCATCGCTAGCAAATCGTCCAGAAACCTCCGCTCTCGCTCATCGAACATCGTGAGGTCCACCTCTTTCCCTGAAAGCAGCGAGTATTTTTCCATCTCGCCCTCCTGTCGTAGCTGTTCACTGCAACCAGCCAGCCCTCGGGTGCAAAGCTCCTTGCCACGCTGGTTGACAATTTTATACTAACCTGTGATTTGAGTTTGTCAACCTGGCTGGTGTTCTGGGTCCCAGACGAACTCCGCCTCTCCAGCCCTCTCGAAGTAGATGCATTTTTGGCCGAACTGAATGGCAGTGGCCTTCACGTGCTCATGAAGCTCTTCGATGCGGTCGGGAGGTACTCCGATCTTGTACCAGTTGCTGTTGTCTTCGATTGGGTTTGCCTCGGGCGGCAGCTCTTGGTCGTACCATAGGCCAAGAAGCCCGATTCCAACCACTGATGCCCCACCGAACCTCTCCACGGTCTCCACCAGCCATCCATCGAACTTCTCAGGTGACCAAACAATACCTGTGGAGTTGTCGGTGCACGGAATTACAATGTTGAAGATAATCAAGTCGGGCATCTCTCGGCCTCCAAGGGCACCGGCTGTGACCCGGGCCTGAGCTGCCCCGCGGGCCACTCCGGCAACCCTGGCACCAGCTCCGAGCAGATCTCCTTCACGGCCGCGCCCGGCACCACCTTCTACATCGTCGTGGACGGCTGGGACGAGGCCACGAGCTCCTACAGCCTGGCGGTGAGCTGCAACTGACCGGCTCGCCCCAATGGGCTGGGCGCACCTGGCCCACAGACTCGCCCCACGGGGCGCCCTGGCCCCGGACCGCGAGCACCTACCTGACCCCGACCACCTGGCAGGAGACGTCGGGGATGACCGCCCTGTTGTTGCCCTCCAGGCACTCGCTGCTCATCCCTCCACCGCTGCCATCGTCATCGGCCACGACCGTCACGTCGACGGGATCCGCCGGACCTGGGACGTCGCCCCAGGCGCAGCTCAGGCTCTCACAGGCTCCCGGCTGCAAGATCCCACTCGTCTGCACCGTGCAGATCAGCAGCCCGGCGGAGGGATCTCCCTCGTAGAAGCTCACGGGCACCCCCAGCCCCACCGGCTGGGTGCCGCGGTTGCACACCCGCACCCCGAGCACGGCGTCGCCAGTGGAGGTGCACTCCAGGAGCTCGCCCATGCCACCGGTCATGTCTGGAGAGGAGGTGGCGTTGGTGTCTCCCTGGACGTTCTGGCGGAAGTTGTTCATGCCCTGGGTGAGCCAGTTTTGGGTCCACAGGGATGTCTGCACCACCGCGCCGTTCTCCTCCACGTTGGTGACGCTGTAGGCGTGCTGGTTCCAGATTGTGCGGGAGGGAACCCAGCGATCCGCCACATCCGAGTACACGCGGATGCCGTCGTACGCCCCGCGCCACTCCGCCCGGCAGGTGTTGCCGGACCCCGGGGTCCCGGCGGGCGGCGCCGCGCAGACGAAGCCAGAGCCAGAGCCGCCTGAGCTGCAGTCGGAGTCCACGGTGCAGCGGCAGTACCCGGTGTCGCACTGGCCGCTCAGACAGTCCCCACCGGTCTCGCAGCGGAGCCCGCGGAAGATCGGGTCCATGGGATACCCGTTGGGGCTCGTGGGGTAGCTCAGCCCTCCTGCGGAGCTGGGTGATGTGCCACAGTTAGTGTTGGAGGGGACCACCAGCTCCGCGTTGAAGTCACCGTCCACGTCCGCCACGATGGGGTTCTCGTTCCAGGTGCAGGAGGAGTGCCACTGGCTGAAGAGCACCGCCCCGGTCTGGCCGTCATAGACCCGGGTGAAGGCCTCGTCGGCGTAGACCACCTCCACCCGGCCGTCCCCCTCGAAGTCGAACAGAGACGAGCCGGTGATGTTGGACGAGTGGTCCTGGGAGGGCTGCCACCAGAGGATCCCGTTGGTGGAGAGAGAGGCACACCTGTTCATGTCGGGCAGGCCGGAGCAGTCCGGGTCGAACACGGCGATGGAGTCGGAGCCGGCGGCGGAGACCTCTGCCAGGCCGTCACCGTCGAAGTCACCGACCGTGGGCGGACCACCTCCACTCCCCGAGGGGATGGCCACCGGCCCGAAGATGAGGCGTCCCTCCCAGGTCATGATGTAGACCGAGTCGTTGAGCACGGAGACGACCTCTGCGACACCATCCTTTACGAGCCGATCATCCTGGGCAGGGTCGGCGGTGTAGGTGCCAAAGTCCGCCACCGCGATGTAGCCCTGGAGAGCTCCCCCGGTCCAGACCGGCTGCCAGGTGCGGCTGACGCGATCAAAGCGGTAGACCTCGGAGCCCGTGGCCAGCTCCACCGTGGGCAGCCCCGCTCCGTCCAGCTCGCCGTCCAGGTCCGCCACCACCGGGTAGCCGGCGCCGCGGTACATGTGCCCCGTGAGCCCGAGGGACTGGTCCAGCACGTTGCACTGGGAGTCGTAGACGATGCCCCCGCTGACTATCTCGGGCGAGCCGTCGTCGTCCAGGTCCGCAACCGAAGGAGCGGACCAGCCGCTGGCCTGGGCGGACCAGCCCAGGGGGCCGGAGCAGTACGACACAAAGCTGTCGCCAGCGCTGTCGTAGGTGTACGCCTCGATGCCGCCGTAGCAGTCGTGGGCGACTATCTCCGCACGGCCGTCCTGGTCCAGGTCCACGATGGCTGGAGAGTTGCAGCCGTTCAGGCTGACGCCCACGTTGTATAGCTGGGTGCACGTGGCGCCATCCAGCACGCGGATGACCCCGTAGGCGCCGTTGTAGCAGCCAGAGGATCCGTCGTTGCCGTTGTAGGTCATCACCACGATGGATGGCTCGATGGTGGACGCGTCGTTGTCGAAGTCAAAGTCCACCACCATGGGCGT
>JAJRWW010000015.1 GCA_024276595.1 Myxococcota bacterium | reverse complement strand
TCCCGGTGCATCCTCGCACCCGTGCCCGGCTGGGTGAGCTGGCTGAGACCAGCCAGATCGACCTCATCGAGCCCACGGGCTACTTGGAGTTTGTGGGGCTCATGGAAGGGGCGTCGGTGGTGATAACAGACTCGGGGGGGAGTCAGGAGGAGACCACGGTGCTGGGGGTGCCCTGCCTCACGGTGCGCCCCAACACCGAGCGCCCCATCACCATCACCGAGGGCACCAACAGGCTCGTGGCGTGCAGCCGGGAGGCGATCCTTGCGGAGGCTCGAGCAGCTCTGGGTGAGGGGCGCTCCAAGGGGAGCAGGCCAAAGCTGTGGGATGGACACGCGGCGGAGCGGGTGGCCGACGCCTTGCTGGAGCTGGCCTGAGCCCGGCAGCATGGCATGGGGCGCCTTGACGGCCCACGGCCACCGCTGCTATCCAATCGGCCATGGGACACACCGACAAGGGCGACCTCACCTTCGGCTCGGCGCTGCTGATGGGCTCATGCTACCTGCTCATCCTGGTGGTCTCGGTGAAGGTGAGCTACCTGGTGGGCATCGCGCTGCTTGGGGTCGCCATCGCCATCAACCGCCGTACGCTGGGAGGGCTGCTCCGGCGCTACCTGTGGGATCAGTGGCTGGCCATCAACGCCGAGTCCACCGACCCAGCCTACATGGGGCCCCGGCCCTCGCCCCAGCGCGCGGGCTCCGGGCGGACCGCCAGGCGAGCTGGTCGCAAGGGAAAGCGTCGGCGACAGCCCGCCCCACCCCAGGCGACTGGGGCCCCCGCCATCTCCGGCTGGAAGCTCGACTGGCGCCCTGTGGTGGTCCTGGTCTTTGTGGCGGTGATCCTCACGCTGCTGGAGTACTGGGGCTCCCGGAGGGTCTACAACGAGAGCCTGCCCGTGTACTTCCCGCACGTGGAGAACCACGGCTTCAGGGAGCTGGGCGTCTCCGTTTTCGGGGCTCGCTACCAGCGTCTCGGAGAGTACGTCTACTGGGCCGGGTTCAGGGTGGTGTTCTTCTTCGTGCTGCCGGCGCTCCTGGTGATCTCCTTGCCCGGTGAGCGGCTCCGGGAGTACGGGCTCTCCTTCAAGGATTTCTTCAAGCACCTTCCCATTTACGGGATCCTGTTT
Source organism: Myxococcota bacterium (assembly GCA_024276595.1). GTDB lineage: Bacteria > Myxococcota_A > Polyangia > HGW-17 > JAJRWW01 > JAJRWW01. Next base: position 14,941 of record JAJRWW010000015.1, on the reverse strand, counting down.
CTTATTGTTTTGCCGGCGGTGATCGCGGTCTCGTTCACCCACGCCTTTGCCAGCCACTACCCCTTTTACAAGCCGTGGCAAAACGCCCTCAACCCGCGTGGGCTATACTGGCACGACCTGCTGCTGTGGGAGGGGATGTACATGCTGCAGTTCTTCTCCCTGGAGTTCTTCTTCCGTGGGTTCATTCTGAACGCCCTCAAGCGGTCTCTGGGGGCGTACGCCATCTTCGTCATGGCTGTCCCCTACTGCATGATCCACTTCGGCAAGCCCATGCCAGAGACCCTGGGGGCAGTTGCCGCGGGGATAGTGCTGGGCACCCTGGCGCTGCGCACGGGCTCCATCTGGGCAGGGGTCATGATTCACGTCTCCGTGGCCTGGACCATGGACCTGCTGGCGCTCCTGCAGACCGGTCGGCTTCCAACGGCGTGGTGAGACCTCTCGCAGATCCCCTGGCCCCCACCCGTCGGGCCACCTCCGCGCTTCTCAAGCTGGGCTATCGCTGCAATGACGCCTGTCGCTTCTGCCACTCGGCGCCCCACCGGGGGGTGGACCTCTCCACGGCCGCGGCCCGCCGCCGGGTGGAGGCGGTGGCCCGGGCGGGGGTGGAGGCGGTGGTGTTCTCCGGCGGCGAGCCCACCATCCGGCCGGACCTGGTGGAGCTGGTCTCCTGCGCTCGGGCCGCGGGGCTGCAGGTGGGCCTGGTCACCAACGGGCGCATGCTGGCCTACGGAGGGCTCAGGGAAGCGCTGCTCTCGGCGGGGCTCTCGCGCCTGTACCTGTCCTTGCACAGCCACCGGGCGGCCGTGCACGACCGCCTCGTGCGCGCCGAGGCCCACGCCCAGACCCTCGCGGCGGCGCGGTTCTTCTCCTCCTGCGGTGGGGTGGAGCTGCTTATTAACTGCGTGGTCACACGGCCCAACCTGGCGGACATTTGGGGGCTGGTGGACCTTGTCAGGGGTCTTGGGACCCAGCCGCGTACCCTCAAGCTCTCCTTCGTGGAGCCGGAGGGGGATGCCCTCGCCAGCTTTGATCTCCTGGTGCCCACCTTGACCGAGGCCGCCGAGGTGGTGGCTCGCGCCCTGCGCGCTCACGAGGCCTCTGGCCGCAGGCGGGGGCTCACCCTGGCGGTGGATGGCTTCCCCCCCTGCCTCCTCCCCGAGGCCCGGACCCACCAGTCGGACCTGTGGACCGAGGGCTTTTTGTACCTCATGGAGGCCTTCGAGCGGAGGCTCCACCCGGTGGACGATCTCAACAAGGAGCGCGGCGAGCCCTGCCGGCGCTGTAGCCTGGACGGCTGCCCGGGTGTCTTTCGCACCTACCTGGCGCGTGTTGGAGATGGCGAGCTCTCACCGATCGAGAGCCCCAGGGGTAGCTCCGTGGACCTGGTGTACCAGGGCGAGGTGCGAGGCTTTGATCCGCGGCGTTGCCCCGCCAGGGCCGGGAGGGTGCGTCACCCGGACCCGAGGCTGGAGATTCTCGTGCGGGTGGCCAGGGAGACCCGGCTCTATCGCGCCACCGATGGGGACTTCACGCAGTGGGAGCTGGACCGCATCAAGAACACCTGGAGACAGCTTTATATGCCGGATCCCGGGGCCGATCCCGCGACCGGCTTTGCGGGCTCCCTTTGCAAGCTGCGCCCCTCGGCGAGCTGCGACCGATGCCCACATTGGGGCGCCTGCGGAGGAGTCTGGGTGCGTTGCAGAAAGGACGTGCTGGGGGCGGACGAGCGCCGGCTGCGGGAGAGTCTCCAGAGCTTGCAGGGCAGGGTGCTGGACGTGGGATGCGGGGCAGGCCGCTACCTCCGAGGGCTGGCCGGGCCCGCAGCGCGTGGGGAGGTGGAGCTGCACACGCTGGATCCGGACCCGAGAGCGGCGGAGGGGATCTGCGAGACGGGGCTGAGGTCGGTGCACCACGGGGTTTGCGTGGAGGACTTTCGGTGGAAGGGAGCCCCCTTCGACCACGTGCTCTCAATCAGGTCCTACAGCCACATCCGCGACCTGGATCGTGCTGCGCAGGTCATCGCTGGCTTGCTGCGCCCCCGAGGACACTTCACCGTGGTGGGCGACACCCCCGTGGCAATGGCGCGCTCCGAAGAAGAGGTCGGCCGCAGCCACGCGGACCAGGGGCTGACCCTGGAGCACCACCGCAACCACGGGCCGCAGGAGGCCTGGGGGCTGCTGCGGCGGGCGCCCTTCAGGCTCGTGCGCATGGATCCCGTCCGCCCGGAGCGGAGCAACCTCTGGGGCCTGGTGCTCCAGCGCTGTTGACTGTACGGGCTCCTGGAGTAGTCTCCGGCTCATTGAATAGATAGCGAGGGATGCAATGTCCGCAGACGGTACTTTGGATGGTGAGCGCCTGGTGCAGAAGATCCTCTCCCGGGAGAGCACCGTGGGCATTGTCGGCATGGGCTACGTGGGTCTCCCCCTGGCCCTGGCGCTGGTGGACCAGCATTTCGACGTGCTGGGGTTTGACATCGACAGGGCCAAGGTGACCGAGCTCATGGCCGGCAGGAGCTACATCTCGCACATCAGCTCCGAGCGGGTGGAGCGGGCCGTTGGTGGAGGGCGCTTCGAGGTTACCGACGACTTCACGCGGCTCTCGGATCCCGACGCCATCCTGATATGTGTGCCCACTCCCCTCACATCCCAGAGGGAGCCAGAGCTCAAGTACGTGGTGGCCACGGCGCGCCAGCTCGGCGCCGTCCTCCGGTCCGGGCAGCTCGTGGTCCTGGAGTCCACCACCTACCCGGGCACCACCGACGAGGTGCTCGGGCCCATCCTGGAGGAGGAGTCCGGGCTGGTTTGCGGGCGCGACTTCCTGCTGGCCTTCTCCCCGGAGCGAGAGGATCCGGGGAACCCCGACTTCCACACCGCCACCATTCCCAAGGTCGTCGGGGGCGTGGATGAGGCATCGGGGGAGGTGGCTGCGGCCCTCTATGGCCAGGTCGTCGAGCGGGTGGTTCGGGTCTCCTCCGCCCGCACGGCAGAGGCGGTGAAGCTCACGGAGAACATCTTCAGGGCGGTGAACATCGCGCTGGTGAACGAGCTGAAGATAGTCTTCGACCCCATGGAGATCGATGTGTGGGAGGTGCTCGACGCGGCCAGCTCCAAGCCTTTTGGCTTCATGAAGTTCAGCCCGGGGCCGGGCTGGGGCGGGCACTGCATCCCCATAGACCCCTTCTACTTGACGTGGAAGGCGCGTGAGCACGGGGTGCAGACCAGGTTCATCGAGCTGGCAGGCGAGGTGAACGTGCTGATGCCGTCATACGTGATCGGCAAGCTGCAGCTCGCGCTCAACGCCCGGAAGAAGCCGGTCAACGGCAGCCGCGTGCTGGTGCTCGGGGTGGCGTACAAGCGAGACGTGGATGACGCCCGGGAGAGCCCCGCCTTTGTGCTCATGGACAGGCTGGTGCGGCTGGGCGCAAAGGTGCGATATCACGACCCCCACGTGCCGGTCTTGCCGCGCACCCGACGCTGGGCGCACCTGGAGCAGACCGAGTCCATCGACCTGACCCCCGAGCACGTGGGGAGCTTCGACGCGGTCTTGCTGGTGACCGACCACGGGGACGTGGACTACGAGATGCTCGCAGAGCACGCCCAGCTCCTGGTGGACACCCGCGGGGTGTACCGGGCTCCTCGCGCCAACGTGGTCAAGGCCTGAGGTTGGCATTGCCACGGGGGAGCGCTCGGCCGCTGCCCCGGCGGTGGGTCCCATAGCCAATCGACAAATTGGACACCAGTGGTCCCATGAGCTGACATTTTTTTACATTTGTTGACACTTGGCTAACGCTACTTGTGGCATCAATTGGACGCAATGCGTTGAAGGTGTGCGGTGGCCGTCGACTCTCCCGCCACAGGGTTGGCTGGACGACGGGTCGGTGCGGGGTTCGGGCGACCGGCGGGTCGCCGTGACACTACTCGGAGACTCCTGATGCTGACCGAGCTGCTGATTCTGGGTTCCTACGGGCTGATCCTCATTCTGCTGGCCATCTTCGGGTTCCACCGCTCCTTGCTGGTGTACCTGTACTTCAAGCACAGAAAGAACGTGCCGGTGCCCAAGGAGCGCTTCAAGGAGCTGCCCCGGGTGACGATCCAGCTTCCCGTCTACAACGAGATGTACGTCTCGGAGCGGCTGCTGGAGGCCACCGCGGCCATCGACTACCCCAGAGACAGGCTGGACATCCAGGTGCTCGACGACTCCACCGACGAGACTACCGAGATATGTCGGGCCAAGGTCGCCGACCTCCGGGCAAGGGGCCTGGACATCAGCTACATTCACCGGTCGGATCGGACAGGCTTCAAGGCCGGCGCGCTGGACAACGGGCTGCGCACGGCCAAGGGGGAGTTCGTGCTCATTCTGGACGCGGACTTCATCCCGCAGCCCTCGGTGATCATGGACTGCATCCACCACTTTACGGACCCGAAGATCGCCGTTGTACAGGCCCGTTGGGGCCACCTGAACTTCGACCACTCTGCCCTCACCCGGATCCAGGCGCTCATGCTCGACGGCCACTTCATCATGGAGCACACGGCCCGCTGTCGCAGCGGACGCTTCTTCAACTTCAACGGCACCGCGGGTATCTGGCGCCGTACGGCCATCGAGGACGCTGGCGGCTGGGAGCACGACACCCTCACGGAGGACATGGATCTCAGCTATCGGGCTCAGCTTCGGGGCTGGCGCTTCGTCTATCTGAAGGACGTGGTGGTCCCTGCGGAGCTGCCCGTGGAGATGAACGCCTTCAAGTCGCAGCAGTTTCGCTGGGCCAAGGGCTCCATCCAGAATGCTCGCAAGATCCTACCCAGGGTGCTGCGCTCGGACGTGTCCGCTGCCCAGAAGGTGGAGACCTTCTTCCACCTGACCAACAACGTCGCCTACCCGCTTCTTCTGCTGCTGTCGCTGCTGTTGCTCCCCTGCCTCATGCTGCGCTCCACCCACGGATGGCGCGAGGTGATGCTGGTGGACCTGCCGCTGTTTTTTGGCACTACCCTCTCGGTCTGCTCCTTCTATCTCACCACCCAGATCGAGGAGGGCTCTCGCTCGGTCTGGTGGGGGCTCAGGCGGCTGCCGCTCCTGCTGGCCACCGGCATTGGCCTGTCAGTGAACCAGACCCGGGCGGTGTTCGAGGCGCTCCTGGGCCGGGAGTCGGAGTTCGTCCGCACCCCCAAGCACGGCGTGGTGGGCAAGCTCCAGTCCTGGAAGGAGAAGCGCTACCGGGGCGCCCTCACAGCGGTCCCATTCATCGAGGTGGCCCTCGCCTGCTACTTCGCCGCCACCCTGGGCATGGCCATCTGGGCTGGCCGCTACGTGTCCATTCCCTTCGTGCTCCTGTTCGGGACCGGCTACGCCTACGTGGGCTTTCTGAGCCTCTCCCACGGAGTCAGGCGAAGGCGGGAGGCTCGGGCGGCTGCGCCAGAGCCGGTCGTTCTCCCGGCAACTGCCAGCGATCCAGAGCCTGCCGGGATCCTGGTGAGAGCGCGGGCACAGGCGCGCAGGTGAGCCACGGGTCTCTCTCGCAGAGCTGAGACGGCCTCTGGCTATCGCTTCAACACCCTGCGGCTGATGGAGAACTGCTTGAGGAAGCGGGCCAGGATGGCGACCATCCCCTCCACGGAGATGGTGGACACCTCGTCGTCCTTGCGGGAGTAGCGCCGCTCGCCGTCCTTCAGGCGCTCGTCGATGATCTCCGCCATGGACGTCTCCCCGGACTCGCCGTTTCTGGTGTCCACGAGCACGATCCGATCCAGCTCGATTCCAGCGCCCATGCCGATGTCCCGGAAGAACTCCAGCTTCAGGTCCAGGGGGACCCCTTCCCGCTCGTATCTACCGCGCATCTAGACCCGGAGCTGCCCCTCGTCGTTGATGAAGATGGTGAGCACGAACTTCTGCCACCCCTCGGCGATGAGGGCGGAGTGATCCAGCTCTGGGAAGACCAGGTCCAGCTTCCCGACGGGGACCTCGTTTTCGAACCTGACGAGGAACGTCAAGCTGTCCCCGCTCAAGGCGTACCTCATCTGGCAGTTGGTGAGGCGGCTGGAGTTGAGCGACTTGATGTTCTCTTGCCACAGATCCATTGTGGGGAGATTCTTTCGTCTCTCCGGGCCGCTGTAGCTGTTTTGTCCAGGTGAATGGGCGGCGGTCATGGGCGAGCTACTCCTTGGATTTCTCTCTTTCACCCCAAGCTGCGAACGTCCCTGTATGTACTTTTATCGCTCCTGTGGAGGGGCTTTTCAAGACCTCTTCGGCCGAAAAGACCAATCCCCTCAGAGAGGCTCCGGTGGGGTGCCCAGAAGGTCGAGGAGCACAGGGAGGAGGGCCCCACCAGATGGGGCGTAGCGATCCGGGCCGGCGGCCCGGAGCTCGGGCTCTGGCCGAAACCCGTACAGGGCCGCCACCGTACGCATGGAGGCCCCCTGACCCGCTCGCAGGTCCATCACCGTGTCGCCCACCATGATCCCTTCGGCAGAGTATCTGCCCAGCCTGCAGGCGAGCTCCAGCAGCATGGCCGGGTCGGGCTTTCGAGGGCCACCCCAGTCCCCCCCCAGCACGTGCAGAAACCTCTGCCCCCAGCCGAAGTGGGCCAGGATCTGCTCGCAGAGCCCGGTGGGTTTGTTGCTGGCCACCACGAGGGGGATGCTCCCCAGCCCATCCAGGGTCTCGGAGACTCCGGGGTAGGGCTTGGCGAGGTCCGCCGGGTGGCGTTGATAGAATGCAAGGATCTCCCGCGAAACCCGCGGCGCCAGGGTCACCTCGGCACCCACCGCCTCCAGGCAGCGGTCCACGAGCCTGCCCAGGCCGTCACCCACGAAGGAGATGATTAGCTCGTGGGCGGCCGATGGCTGCCCCAGGGCGGCTAGGCCTGCGTTGACGGCCCGGACGATGTCGCCTCGTGTGTCGAAGAGGGTGCCGTCCAGGTCGAAGATGACAAAGCCGCTGTCCATGGGTGGAGCATACCCGCTTGCCCCCATGAATTGCTATAGTGATCGACTCTGGACGCACAGAGGAGATCTCCCCGTGAGCAACAAAGCCAAGCTACGTATCACCGTCCACGGTCGCCTCCGCAGGGTCGCCCCCGCCACCGAGGTCATCGACCTGCTGCCCCATGGGCCCGGCAGGGGGGTGGACGCGCCCCTGGCCGCGATCTACAATAGCCGCCTCGTGAGCCTGAGCTACCCTCTGCGCAGCGGCGGATCCGTGCGCTGGGTCACCCTGGAGGACAGGGCAGGCTGGGATGTCTACCGCCGCTCCGCCTCGCTCATGCTCTACGAGGCGGCCAGGCGCATCTTCGGAGATCTGCGGCTGGTGCTGCACCAGACCCACTCCGATGCGCTCTACTACCAGGTCATGCAAAACGGTGGGCCGGACGGTCCGTCCCCGTTGCCAGACTTCGGGAGGCAAAGGTGCAAGGCGCTGGAGGCGGCCATGCGCGGGATCCGCGACGAGGGGCTGCCCTTCCTGGTGAGGCAGATCAGCGTGGACGAGGCCAGGGACCTGCTGCGAGCCCAGGGGAACGACGACAAGCTGCACCTTCTGCGCACCCACTGGGAGACCAGCGTGCGCGTGGTCTCCTGCGGCGGGTTCACCGACCTGTTTCACAACCCGGTGGCTTACGACACTGGAGCAATAAGGAGCTTCCGCATCACCCCATACGACTCCGGGTTCTTGCTGCGAGTGCCGGTGAGGGGCAGTGATCGGGTGCGGGGCAGGGTGCGTGTGTGTCGAAAGCTCTTCGAGACCCACGCCGAGTCCCGCCGGTGGAGCCGGCTGCTGGGGGTGGAGAACCTGGGCCAGCTAAACGCCCTGAGCGTGGGGGGGACCATCCAGGAGATCATCCAGGTGGCCGAGGGGGTTCACGAGAAGAACATCGTCTCCATCGCAGAAAAGATCGCCTCCCGAAGGGGCCGGGTGCGGCTGGTTACCATCGCCGGGCCCTCCTCGTCGGGCAAGACCACCTTTGTCAAGCGCCTGGGGGTGCAGCTCAGGGTCAACGGCATCAAGCCCCTGGCCCTGTCGGTGGACAACTTCTTTCTGGCGCGCACCAGGACCCCGAGAGACGCCCAAGGGCGGCTGGATTTCGAGTGCCTGGAGGCGCTGGACCTGCCCCTGTTCAACAGGGTGCTCTCCAGCCTGATGACAAAGGGCGAGGCGCGGGTTCCGCGCTACGACTTCCACGCGGGCGAGCCCACCCCCGCCGACACGTGGGAGCTGTTTACCGTGGAGCCCAACCAGGTGGTCCTGGTGGAGGGCATCCATGGCCTGAACCCTGCCCTGACCAGGGCTGTTTCGGCCCGGGCCAAGTTCAAGATCTACATCTCCGCCCTGACCCAGCTCGCCCTGTACGAGCACAACCGGATCTTCACCTCGGACACTCGCCTCATCCGTCGCATCGTGCGGGACCGCAGGTACCGGGGATACAGCGCAGCAGAGACCCTCTCCCGGTGGCCCCTGGTTCGGCGGGGAGAGATGCGCCACATCTTCCCCTTCCAGGGGCAGGCGGACGTGATGTTCAACTCGGCGCTGGTTTACGAGCACGCGGTGCTCAGAGGGTTCGCCGAGCGGTTTCTGCTGGAGGTGGACGAGCGCGATGACGCCTTCACGGAGGCGTACCGGCTGCTGGGGTTTTTGCACAAGATCGTGCCCATCCTTCCCGATGATGTCCCCCACAACAGCCTGCTTCGGGAGTTCATCGGTGGCTCGGCCTTTGACTACCAGTGAGCCGGCGCCGCGTCAAGGCATCGCCCCTGGCTCGGCCACCAGCACGTCGTCCACGTGGGGGCCGGTGGCCGTGACGCTGCCGTCGGAGTAGAAGGAGAAGCCCAGCACCACGGTCTGTCCGGCATAGGAGCTCAGGTCGATGTCCACCTGGGTCCAGCTCGGGGCGGTGGTGGTCTCCTGCCAGCACTGGACGGATGGGCTGTAGCCAACGTTAGCGTTGTAGGCTGGGGTAGGGCTCATTAGCTGAGTCCAGGATCCGCCGCCATCGGTGGAGATGAACATGGCGAACCCATCGCAGCAATGCTCCGTGTACAGCCACATGAAGAAGCGAAGGGCCGGGGCCACCGCAGCGGTGAGGTTGATGGGCGGGGTCACGGCGCGGTCGATCTCCCATGTGTCGCTGTTGGAGTAGGAGCCGCCCAGGTTGGTGGCCATGGCGCTCATGCCACTGTAGGCGGCGGGCGGATCGTCTGCGGCGGTGATCTGGCCGATCTCCCACTCCCCGCTCCCGAAGCTCCAGGAGGAGTAGGTCGAGGGGTCCTCGAAGTCATCCCAGAAGTACCAGAGCAGATCGCCGCACTGGTCGAAGCTCCAGGTACAGTCGCTGTTGCACGACAGGGTGCCACCATCGCGCCCCAGGCTCGTGCAGGTGTTTCCCCTCAGGTCAACGCCGTCGCACTGCTCGGAGCACTGGGCGTTGTCGTCGCCACAGACGGGACCGGTGCCGGTGCACCCGGAGAGGTCGAAGTCGCACCAGCTCGTGCAGGCGAGGGCGCCGCCGTCGTAGCAGAAGTCCTCGCAGGTCTTGCACCCCAGGTCGTTTCCGTCACAAGAGTCTCCGGGGCTGATGATGCCATCGCCGCACTGGGGGCAGCAGTCGGACATGCAGAGGCGGCAGGTCTCGCCGTTGGCCACGTCGCAGACCTGGTCTCCGCACACGAACTCCCAGGTACAGGTGGAGGAGCATGCGTCGCCGTTGGAGGTGTTGCCGTCGTCGCACTCCTCACCAGTCTCCAGGATCCCGTTTCCGCAGGTGGGCAGGCCGTCCTCGTCCTCGCAGCCCGAGTTGCATCCATCGCCGCTGACGTTGTTGCCGTCGTCACACTCCTCGTCAGCGTAGGGGGGCGGATCATCCTCCCCGGCTGACCAGATATCCAGCACGCCGTCTCCACAGAAGGGGCAGCAGTCTCCCGGACACTTGACGCAGGTCTCTCCATTTTGGGCATCGCACACCCCGTCGCCGCACACGTACTCCAGCCTGCAGTTGAAGGTGCAGCCGTCACCAGAGGCGGTGTTGTCGTCGTCGCACTCCTCCCCCGGGTCCAGCACGCCGTCTCCGCAGCCTCCCTCCACCTGGCACGAGGAGTCGCAGCCGTCGCCCGAGTCGGTGCCTCCGTCGTCGCAGTCCTCGCCCCTCTCCAGGATTCCGTTGCCGCAGTCCGCGCCTCCGTCCTCGTCGGCGCAGGTGTCGCTGCACCCATCCCCGCTCGCGATGTTTCCGTCGTCGCAGTCCTCGCCGTAGTCGAGGCGGCCGTTGCCGCAGCCCACCTCTCGCTGGCAGGTGCTGGAGCAGCCATCGCCCCCGCGGGTGTTGCCGTCGTCACACTCCTCGCCGATCTCCACGAGGTTGTTGCCGCAGTAGGCCTCGTTCAGGCAGTCGGCGCTGCAGCCGTCCCCATCTATCCTGTTTCCATCGTCGCACTGCTCCCCTTCATCCACGACGTTGTCACCGCAGGTGTTTGTGTCGTCATCACTGCAGCCCGCTCCCGTCCCAAAGGTGAGCAGTAGGGCGATAGCGAGGGCGAGCCTGGAGAAACAGATGGCTTCTGTCCGCATGGTGGTAACTCCTTTGGTTGGCTGCGGGAGCTCGACGGAAGGGTTTCCCTCGCCCGAGCCGACCAGCACATACAATAGCGCCCACCCCTGTTGGGGGTAAAGCGCCTTGTGCGATGGTCTGTAGATGCTCGCCATGGAGCGGCGAGCAGGAGGGTCACGCGAAGAGCGCCTCCAGCTCGGTCTCCACCCGAGACTCAGGAGCGTTTTTCGCCACCGACAGCTCCTTCACGATGAGGTTTCTGGCGGTGTCCAACATGCGGCGCTCCCCAAAGGAGAGCGTCTTGGTGCTCTTGAGCCGGGAGAGATCTCGGTAGACCTCGGCCACCTCGAACAGGGAGCCTGTCTTGATCTTCTCCATGAAACCCCGGTAGCGGCGGTTCCAGGTCTGCTTGTCCACCTGGACCTGCTTCTCCTGAAGGATCTCCATCACCTCGGCGATCTCTGGCTTGCTGGCCACCTGCCGCAGCCCCACCTGGCCCGCCTTGGCGGTGGGCACCATGATCTTCATCTCGGAGTCCAGGATCTTGAGCACGTAAAAGGACGTGACCGTAGAAGCGATCTCCTTCTCTTCGATCCCGACCACCTCCGCCACACCTTGTGCCGGGTAGACCGCTTTATCTCCGACACTGAATGAGAGCCCCATCAAACGCACCTCCTGAGGATACGCCCGCCGGCCCATGTGGGCCGAAATAACCAGTAAGACGCTCGACCCCTGGGTCTCTCCCAGGCTGTCCGGTCTCCCAAAATACTCTTGCCACCCGGTCGCTTCTCCGGTAACTACTGCCAAACAGTCACCATCGCCAGCCGGGTGGGCCTGGGCCATGGAAACCATTGACGGCGTAGAAGTATATCAGATATGCTAAAATAATCCAACGTCAATAGACTAATTCAGTCCGGCTGGTGGTGCAAGGCGTTGTGGACAGAAGAGGCGCGGTGCGAGTGCGCTGGCTGGCATCCGTGCTCGCCGCTCGGGCTACTTGTACCGGGCTGGCTGGCTCTTTGCGCGGTTCGAGGCCAAGGTGATGAAACGGAGCCCAGATCCCCTCGGTGAGCTGCTGGTGATGGCGGGGGTGCTGACCGAGGAGGAGCTCACCGACGTCCTGGAGCAGCAGCGCCTCGGGCTCCCATTCGCCTCGCACTGCCTGGTGCTGGGTTATGCTGATGAGGCCACGTTGGTACGTGCCTTGTCCAGGCAGATGGGGGTCCCAGGGGTGGTGCTGGGGCAGTGCATCGTCTCGCTGCAGAACCTGCGAGGTATTCCCGCTTCTGTGGCCAGGCGATACGGAATGCTCCCCCTGTACGAGGACAGGCAGCAGGTCTTCGTGGCCCTTTCGGATCTGAGCGACCAGGGCGTGGTAAACCAGCTCGCAATCATCAAGGGAAAGAGCGTGATCCCCCACGTGGCGGTGGCCGCCTCCCTTCACAGCGCCATTCGCTCCTGCTATCGCCTCATGGAGGCGGGCGATGCCTACTGGTTTGGTGCGGACACATCCCTGGAGATGCTCAATGATCCCGGTGGCGTGTTCACGCCGGTGCTGGATGTGGACGAGCTGCCCGAGGGTGTCAGTCCCTCCCCCCTGGACGTGACCGACCCCAACATGCCCATGCCTGTGGATCCAGAGGACATCCTGGAGGCGGAGTCACTTCGAGGTGCCTCGGGGCTGGGCTTCGCGATGCCAGAGCCCGCAGCCGGAGACGCTGGCGAGGAGGAGGAGGGGGAGCTGGACCTGGACTTGGAGGCTCGCGTGGTCCCGGCGGAGGGCCTCCTAATCCTGCTGGTGGACCCGGAGGAGAGGTCTCGCGGGCGGCTGTCGCGCCTGCTGGAGCAGGACGGGCACCAGGTGGTGCCCTGTGGCTCTGCCATCGAGGCGGTGAGGCTGCTGCGCGCCGATCCCCCCGACCTCGCCATCATGGAGCTCATGCTGCCGCAGATCCAGGGGTACCAGCTCTGCCGGCGGATCAAGTCCTCCGGTCGCTACGGGCACATCCCGGTGATCTTGATGGCGCGCACCGACCCCGAGGACCTGCACGACCACGAGCTCCTCTCCCAGTACCGCGCCGACGAGGTGCTGGCCAGGCCCATCGGGCTCGAGGAGCTGCGGGTTGCGGTGGCGGCCGCCGCTGCGGCCTCTGGCGGCCAGGCGAGGCGAGGCGAGCGGGAGGTGGACGACCATGAGCTCTTTCAGGAGGGGATCTCCCTCTACAGGGACGGCCGGGCCGAGGAGGCGGTCTCCGCCTTGCGCTCGGCCCTGGAGGAGGATCCTCTCTCGGCCAGGTACCACTTCGTGCTGGGCAACATTCTCCAGAGTCAGGACAGGCGCTACGAGGCCATCGACGCCTACGAGTCCACCCTCTCCCTGCGCCCCGACTACTTTCCGGCCCTCTCCCGGTTGGCCTATCTCTATTACAAGCAGGGATTCTTGAAGCGAGCCTTCGACACCTGGGGCCTGAGCCTGGAGCATTGCCCCGACGAAGCCCAGAAGGAGCGTATTCAGCGCTTCCGCACCAGGCTCGGCGCCGAGCTCCACAGGCGCAAGGTGACCTGACCCCGTGCGGCTGCCACCCCGAGGGACCATTGCTCCTCAAGAGGAGATAACCTCCTGCAAACGGCGGCAAATCACCTTGACAGCGGTTCCCTTTCTGGTAGGTATGTCTCTGCTTCTCGGCCGGGCCCAGGCCTCTGCCGAGCGGTGCGTTCTTTGACAGATACGGAGAGGTGTCCGAGAGGTCGAAGGTGCCTGATTCGAAATCAGGTGTACGTTTGCGCGTACCGGGGGTTCGAATCCCCCCCTCTCCGTAACGCGTTCGGCCATGAGCCGAGTCAGGTTCGGCCGTGGGCCGGCTGGCGGCCATGGACTGGAGAGATGACCGAGAGGCCGAAGGTGCACGATTGGAAATCGTGTGTGTCGCAAGGCACCGAGGGTTCGAATCCCTCTCTCTCCGCTGGCTCCGGATGACGAGAATCCTGTGAACCCCGCCAGGCCCGGGAGGGAGCAACGGTAGCAGGAGGACCGGGTGTCCGGAGCCTTTTTTTTTGTGGTATCACCGTAGACCCATGTCCTATCTCGTGCTCGCCAGAAAGCTCCGCCCGCAGACCTTTGACGAGATAATTGGTCAGCAGGCGGTCGTGCGCACCCTGACCAACGCGCTCGGATCGGGGCGCATCCACCACGCCTTCTTGCTCTGTGGTCCGCGGGGGACCGGCAAGACCTCCACCGCTCGGATCCTGGCGAAGGCCCTCAACTGTGAAGAGGGACCCACGCCCACCCCGTGCAACGCCTGCAGCCATTGCGTGGAGATAACCTCGGGGACGGCGGTGGACGTGCTGGAGATCGACGGCGCCTCCAACACCGGAGTGGACGACGTCCGTCAGCTCCGGGAGAACGCGCGCTATCTGCCGGTCTCTGCTCGTCGAAAGATCTACATCATCGACGAGGTGCACATGCTGTCGGTGAGCGCCTTCAACGCCCTGCTCAAGACCCTCGAGGAGCCACCCGAGCACGTCACCTTCATCTTTGCCACCACCGAGCCCCACAAGATCCCCGTCACCATCCTTTCGCGCTGTCAACGCTACGATCTCAGGCGCGTCAGCCCGGATGAGCTGGTGACCATGCTGGCCCGCCGGCTGGAGCTGGAGGGGGTGAATATCGACGCTCTGGGGCTCGAGATCATCGCCACAAAGGCCACGGGGAGCGTCCGGGACGCCCTCTCCCTGGTGGACCAGGTGGTCTCCTACTGCGGGGATGAGGAGATCACCGGAGAGATGGTTCGTGAGGCCCTCGGGCTTACGGACCGTCAGCTCCTGCTGGATCTCTCCGAGGCGATCTTGCAGGCGGACGCCGAGGCTGCCCTGGAGATCCTCGACAGGGTGTACCAGGATGGGCAGGACCTGGTTGCCCTGGCGAGCGGGTTTTTGGGCCACCTCAGGGACCTGTCCGTGGCCAGGGCCGTGCGCGACCCGAGCGCGCTCGTGCAGGCGTCGTCCGAGGACCTGGAGCGCATCCGCGCCCAGGCAGCGCCCTGCTCCCCGGAGACGCTGCTGCAGCTCTTTGATCGGTTCGCCCGGACAGTGGATGAGGTGGCGCGCTCGGAGGCCCCAAAGCTGGTGCTGGAGATGGCCCTGGTGGGGCTGGCCAGGGCGGAGCCACTGATGCCCCTCGGGGACCTGCTCCAGCGGCTGGAGTCCCTGGAGGCCAGGCTCTCTGGCGGACGGGGGGGCGCGTCGCCTGCCGGCGGCCGGTCTCGCGGTGGCCCGAGCCAGGGACCTGCTCGACGCCGTCCTTCCGGCGCGGGTCCGGTGGCGTCCCCTGCAGGTCCGGCACCGGCCTCGGCGGCACGGGCGGCCCAAGGTCTGTCGCCAGGGGATCCTGGCGCCAGGGAGCGGGCGTCGTCG